>JAEYTV010000268.1 GCA_023433855.1 Pseudomonadota bacterium
GCCGTGGGCGTCGATACGGATCAGATAATCGCGGCCCTGCCCGTAGTAGACGACAGCAAGATTGATCGCAGCGCTCTGGATGCGTTTGGGGTTATCTAGAAGCAGCAGATCGGGGATCTCCAGGGCAAGGCTGCGCACGATATCGCGGGTTCCATCGCCGCTTCCTCCGTCAGCCGCCACGATCAACATGTCGATGCCCGTTCGCTGCTCATCGAGCTTGCGCAACAGGCGCTCGATCGTTGGTGCTTCGTTAAGGCATGGAATGACCAGCAGCACCCGTGGACTGACCGGACTATCGGTTGGAGGTTGCAGAGTCATGGGCGACCTCAAGACTGTACCGTTGATACGTTGGACAGAGCAGCCGAACGGCCACCGCGAGGGGCCAGAGCAGCAAGCCTGGCGACCAGGGCCTTGCACTCGGCCGGACCTGTCACCCACTGCTCTCGCTCCACGGCGCCAAGACGCGATGCAAGCTCCAGATACCGTTCGCCGCTCATCCCGCTGAACAATGCTTGAAGCGCCTCGGGGGTTGCTACGTCCAGAATGACACCGATGTCGCGTGTGCCGACGAAGCGCGCGGTTTCCGTCGCCGACAAGGCTATCGGAACAGCGCCGTGCAGCCCCCCTTCGTAGAGCCTGTTGGGCAGGAGCCAGCTCGAATTCAGCCCCTCCTCGAAGAAATCGATCGCCCATGTGAAGTGAACATCGTCATAGATTGCTGCAAGATCTTCCGGATTCCGGTACGGACCATGAAACTCGACATTTGGGGCAAGCTTCACCTGCGCCTCGAAATCATCGAATTCGCCGTAAGCCGGCCGGCCGCGGAGCACGATCTCCACCTTGCCTTCCATCCTCTCGGCGAAGGCGGTTAGGATCTCGAGAGACTTACGGCAACGGATGGCGCCGAACCAGCCGATACGCCACGGCGAACCGGGCTCCGGAAGCCGCTTCGTAGTGACCGAATACTCTTCCCCAACCCGGCTCAGGACCTTGTTCTCCAGAAGCAGGACGGGCAATTGGAGGCCTGACATGGGCCTGAAGAAATTCTCGACGAAAGCGGGGGAACTGGTGATGAGGAGGCTCGCGCGCTGGCCGAAATAACGTTGCACTCCGCGCATCAGTCGTCCCTTCGCCCCATTGTCGAGGAGAAGCCTATGGATATCGAGGCACTCGTAGACGACAGGAATGTCGGCGCCGAACAGCGCTGCGGCAGAACCGGCGAGCGCCAGGGTTTCCAGGTTGCGGGCAATCACGACGTCCGGCTTGTCGACTGCCGCCAGTTTCCGCCTCAATGAAGACCGGGCGCCGACCACTGCACCGATGCGCTGGAGGAAACGCCCATCGGCCGTCTGCCCCAGTTCGACCGTCGGCACATCCCGTTCGTCCGCGAGCAGATTGGCACCGCGCCTAAAGCCGGCGAGGGTCACATCCGCCCCCCCCACCCTGAGCGCAAGCACGCGCCGCCGGATCGCAGCATCCGCTAGATCGTGTGCGAGATAGAGTACGTTCAGGCTCAACGGGTGTAACTCCTTGGCAGGTCACCGGTTTGCGATGGTTGTCGAGAGACGGGTGATCTACAGATCAATCGACGCGGCAAAGCACGGATTCGGGAAACTGGCAGTCCTCCCCTAGCGCCGTGAAGGCGATGCGATCGATGCTCATGGTTGCGGGCTGGCTATAGGAGAATGCACCCATCCAGTCCTTTAGCGTGTCGGTGCCCCACAGGCTGACGAAGATCTTCTGAGGGTTCGATGGGATCTTCGCTTTATCCGTTACCTCGTGCACAAGCTCGCCATTCACGAAGTAGCGGATGCGGTTCTCTTCCCAGATGAAGGCGTAGTCGTTGAACCCCTTGTCGGCACCACCTGCAACCGGCACGAGCTTTTCGTTGCCCCCCTTGCCGCTGACATACTGGTTGACCTGCACTTCGGCGCTGTTCTTGCCGACGACCTCAAAATCAATCTCGTCGTGGGGCTTCTTGTCGGTTGGCCCGATATAGGTAAAGAACGCCGAATTCAGCCCGGAACCCGGGGCTGCCTTGATGCGCGCTTCGTAGGTTCCGTAGCCGTATCGCGCCCGGGTCTGGACTTCTCCACAAGCGTAGTTCCTGTCGCCCGTCTTGCGCTGAGCAAAGGTCAGTTCCAGGACGCCGCCTTCCAGGTTGATCTGCCGTTTGGACCAGGTGCAGTTCTGGTGAGCCCCGTTGTTCCAGCCGTCGGAGATATACCAGAAGCTGCGATCCAGGCTATCGAAGTTCTCCACGAAAGACGTTCCCGCGCCCTGCTGCGCATAGGCCACCGCCGGCGATAGGGCCATGATCGCAATCGCTGTGATTGCTCTGCAGGTTCCTTGAATCTGTCTGGCTTTCCCCATCATGTCTCACCTGTGCTGTTTCGTTATTGCGGTTTTGCCGAAGGCGGCGGCCGAAGCGGATCCGGACGCGGCGGCAACCTTGGCCTTGCGTCCCCGGCCGCCGGTAAGAAGCTCGTACTGATCAGGCAACCAGCACAAGACAAGACGATTGGAGGTCACGAGGATCGCGAAGCTTGCGAGTACCGCGCCGATGTAGAAAACCGGATAGAGTTCCTCCCCTGCCACGCGATTCCAGACCATCCACATCGCAACGAGCAATGGATAGTGCGCGCAGAATATCCAGAAGCTCAGCGATCCCGTCGAAGCGAGCCGCTGGCCGACTTGAGTTTTGACAAGCAGGCTGGACAAAAGCCAGAAACCGGCGGCCCCGAAGATGGAAAGGGTGTTGCGGGCGAGATCGACCGCCCATGGGTAGGACGGACCCGTCCAGTATTGCACGATGGAAAGGCCGATTGCGGCGGTGAGCGTCGCGAGCGTGCCGTGTACGGCGAACCGGTCGAGCGCCTTCAGGTCCGCTTGACGGAGCGCCAGGAAGATGCCGAGGGCGAAACTGAACAGAATCGAATTCTTGAGCACCAGAAGAAGTGTCACATCCGGCAGAACGGCCACGATAAGGAGCACGCCGAGTGTCGGGGCCGGGTAACGGCGCACCAGAAATACCAGGAGAGGCGAGAGAATGATGCAAACGAGCAGATCCCGCAGGAAGTAGAGCGGGATGTCGATAGGCATGCCCTCTGTTGCGGCGGCGTAAGTCAGCAGTTTGCGTCCAGAGGAGGTCCAAAGGTCTGGGAAGTAACCGATTCCGACGCCAAACCGCTGAACAAGAAGGACGGGCACAAACAGCGCCAGATTCCAGAGCACAAACGGCAGCAGGACCGTCCGTGACTTGCCGCGCAACGTCTTCAGGTAATCGAATGTATCCGCGCCACGCTGGAACAGCAGATAGCCGGAGATGATGCTGAGGCACGGGACGCCTATTCGGAACAGGCTATCCCGCAGGAAGACCCGCCCCCAGTCGAAAACACCGTTCATTCCCAAGAAGGGACTTGTTTTCTGATCATGCGGCACATGCACGAAGATGATGCCCGAGATCAGGAGTATGCGCATCAAATTGATACGGGAGGATATGATCTGATCAACCGCCAATACGGGTCACCCCTTTTGAGCGGCGCCTCCCGTCACCGCGGTTTCCATCAGAGCAGACCTAAGCCCGCAACCATGCAAAAGATCGCCGTGACTTTGGAACAAAATGTGGCGCCGCAGCAGAAACTGCGTCTCAGGCCGTCGGGCCGTCTTGGCTCATGGATTTCTCATCCATGATAATTCGTAGGATCATGCTTGCTTTCCAGAGGGTTTGAGCCGGGCCGCCGGACAAAATTGCTGCACCGCAGCACAGGCAAAATAAACCTGGCGGAGCAACTGAAGTAACGCGGCCGCCGTATTGAGGTACCTCCTCGTCTTTCGCACACGGCCCAATCGTGGCATTTTCTGGGCAAATTTTCGGCGCTTTCACACAGTCGGTCGATATGGTCCTCAGCTGCTTCCTGCGCCGCGCCACCTTGGCGATTTCTCGCCACAGCGCCTGCTCGATCAGGAAGAAGAGGACCTCGGAGCGCCGCGTGCCTCCCGCTGCGCCAGCCGCTACCCTCGTGAAAAGGGGATGTTAACCGTTCCGCAACGCCGCGAAGGAAGATCCGATGGCGGCGCGGTCACCCACCCTGCGGCCATGGTCGCCGCCATGCCGGAGTTTCATGACCTCCCCAGGAACCGCAAGAAGACCTTCCTCGCGCCCTGAGAATCGGCCGACTTCGGCATGCGGAATGGGTTTGTGAGCCTGTCCGGCAGGTCCAACTCCGTCATCCGCAACATCGCGGATCCGGAACTGGTGATTGCCGAATCCATGACGGGGCGATCCTTGCGGATGTCTTGCCAGTCCGGGTCGTGCGGTTTGAAAAACCACAACAGACGCCGGATGTTTCCGACGCGGGAGGCGTCCGCACGATGGCCAAGCCACGGTCGGCGGCACCATCCCTCCTCGCGCCCTGGCAGGCGAGTCGGTCGGAACCCCGCTTCGCCCAACAATGTGCCGGAGGAGCGGCAAGCAGAAGTTCCGAAGCGCTTTGAGTATTTGACGGGACTACTTCTGGGCGGCTGGCACGCCGGGCAGCAGATAGCGCATCTGCCGCGGCTCGGAAGCAGGAGCAGCCGTGCCGCGCAGCAGCTCAAGCTTGTCGAGAGCGATACCCGCGGCAATAGTCGGTATCACCCCCGGGCGACCGAAGAGGTGCCGGAGGGCCGCGAGTTTCCCCCGCTGGGATTTGACGTCCAGGAATGCCCGCAGTTCGTATTTGCCACGAACATGATCCCGATGGCGAAGAACCACTGGGCGCGCCGAGGCAGGCAAGATCGGATCCGCGAGTACCGCTTCGTCCGCCAGGTAAAGCATGCGAAGATCCTCGGTGCGATGCCGGCCACTGAGCGAATCCTGCCGCACGACGGCGCCGTAGCCGCAATGCTCGATGACCTTGTAGCGGGCTCCCCTGACCATAGCGCGGACGTAAAGGTCGTAGTCTTCACCGAGCCTCATCTCCTCCTTGTAACGCAGTGCGTGCGCTTCGAGGAATGCGCGGCGGATAACCGGTTTCAGAAAGCCGATTTCTCCCCGCCTCACCCCGCGTCTCGAGATGTTCCCTTCCACGAAACTGGTGAGCGACATCGTTCGCGGCCGGAGCTTGAACCGTTCAGGACGCAGACTTTCCTCCGCCTCTTGGACGAAGGCGATATTGTCCGCAATCAGGTCCCAATCATCCTCGGCAAGCATCGGCTCGAACCGCCCAGGGAAGAAAAAGTCGTCGGCGTCGAGAATGGCGATGAGGGGCGAGCGCGACTCGGCGATCGCATGGTTGCGGGCAGCCGATGGGCCCCGGTTGGTCTTGAATGCCATGATCTTGAGGCGGCCGGAGCCGTCGTCGGCACCTAAGGCCACTTCTGCCGTGGCATCGGTCGACGCATCGTCGACAACCACCACCTCGCTGACGGCAGCTTCACTCAGAGCCGACGCGATGGCACGCCCGATGGTCTCAGCTGCATTCCTGGCGGCGATGATGACGCAAACCGCCTGCTGGACGTTCTCAGCCATAGTGTTCTCCGAACTCTCAAGTCAGGAACTATGGGCCCAGAAACATGGCCGTGGTGTGATGGAATGCGAGAAACCGCTACGCGTCGCGAGTCGGCAGGTTCGCGGCCGCATCGGGTCTCAGCGCGTCGCGTGCACTGCTGTCTCGTCGGCTCATGACTGACGGCCTGGGGGGGAGGATCGCGCTGCGTTGCTTCTTCTCGCGCGAGACCAGGTAGAGAACGCCGACAAAATAACCGACTTGCAAAATCACCGCACAAATCAACGTGTAAAGGAATGCCGCGAGCACCGAGCCGCTGATCAGATACGCAGAGACCGCAGACACGATGAGAACACCTGTCATGTACACAAACACGCGCGGCGCGTACATCATCTTCCTCCCGAACATCGGATGTTCAGTTTTATGGTTCTTGGGGCTCCTCTCCCAAGAAACAACCATACGGTTCTATGGAAGGGGATTCAAGTTCTTGCCTCTATTTGTACGGTCACACTAGTGAAACTTTCGTAAGCTTTTCGGAGGTTCCGAGAAATAGCCCCGATGCGGGAGCCCTCCCGCATACCGCGAAATGGGTAGCTGCCCTCGTGTTGCCGCTTTTTGGCCAAAGTTGGGGACGCCGGCTCTGTTTGTTGCTCCGGAGCGGTCGGAACGCAGCCGCTTCGCGATCAACTTTTATTTCAAAGCTTAACTCGGACCGATGCGCATGCTGCAATGCAACATTGTATTGCGACGCAACAGGAGCGGGCCTTTGGTCGGACGTTCAAGATACTTTCGTCCCGCTGACCAAGAAGCACCTTGTCGATGATCTGGCGGGATACGCCAACACTGCGTGAATTAATTACCGACTGCGCAGAAATGTCGCCGTTATATTGAACTGTACAAATAGATCCGAGTATCGCTCCTCCTCCTTTCACCGCGCCAACTAGTAAGTGGGCATTCGCGACGGCGAACAGGTGCGGTAGCAACGTACCGGAACGGGAAACGCGGTTAAAAATTTGACTAGCATCAAATTCCGAACACAGACTTATTATCGGATGTGCGGGAAATGAACCGTCCCCAGGGGCACCGACTATCGCAAAACCTAAGTGGAGTTTACTCTATGAAGTCAGCGACACGTTCGGCAGAATCGCCGTTTTCGTCCAGGGTCCAAGCCGACGGGTTTCTTCCGACCGGAGGCTTGGCCAAACGCAGCTTCGATCTCACGACCGCAGCCTTTGCTCTGTTACTCTTTAGCCCGATCTTCCTGATGATCGCGGCTCTGGTGAAATTTTCCGACAATGGCCCGGTCTTTTATGGACACCGCAGGATCGGCCATAAGGGCCGCTCCTTCAAATGCCTGAAGTTCCGCACAATGGCCGTGAACGGCGACGAACTTCTTGAGAACTATCTCAAGGCCAATCCGCAGGCGGCCGAGGAATGGCGCACGACCCGCAAGCTCAAGAACGATCCTCGTGTGACCGCGGTTGGCAGCGTATTGCGCAAGCTGAGCCTCGACGAGGTTCCGCAACTGATCAACATCCTCCGCGGTGAGATGAGCGTTGTCGGCCCTCGTCCGGTCGTCGACGAGGAGCTCAACCTCTATGACAGTTTCGCCGCCTACTATCTGAGGACGCGGCCTGGTCTGACCGGGCTCTGGCAGATCAGCGGACGCAACGACGTCTCCTACGAATCGCGGATCGCGTTCGACACTCACTACGTTCAGAACTGGTCGCTTGCCGGCGACCTGACAATCATCCTGAAAACGATCCCTGCCGTCTGCCTGGCTCGCGGCAGCTATTGATTGGATTGCCTGTCTTATCTCTGCAGATGAAAATCCCAGCTTGATCCACAGCAACGGGATAGGTCCGCAGAAGACTTCCATCGAGGAAAAAACCATGCAGATCAGAGCCGCCTCCTTCAGGAGCTTGCGTGTTTTATGTTTATCGGTGGCAGCCCTTCTATTTGCGCTGGTCGATCTCGCAGCCGCCGACGAAGGCGGCTATCGGCTTGGCGTGATGGACAAACTGCGGATCCGTGTTGCCGAGTGGCAGCCGGCCGAGGGGACTGTCCGCACCTGGGAGGCAGTCAGCGGTGATTATGCGATCGGTCCGACGGGCTCCTTGTCACTGCCGTTCATCGGCGATCTGCCGGCGGCAGGAAAGACCACCACGGAGGTCGCCCAGACGATCGGCGAGGAACTGCGAAGCAAGTTCGCGCTGCGCAACCTCCCCTCCGCTTCCGTGGAAATTGCCGAGTTTCGTCCGGTCTTCGTTGCGGGCGATGTCCATACTCCGGGCGAATACCCCTATGCACCGAACCTGACGGTGCTTAAGGCCGTGAGCCTTGCCGGCGGATTGCGTCGGTCGGACGCCGGGCAGCGTTTTGCCCGCGACTTCATCAATGCCCGTGGTGATGCCGCCGTATACGGGTCAGAGCGTGGACGGCTCATTGCCCGCCGCGCCCGCCTTTTGGCGGAAGAATCGGGCGCGAAGGAACTGGCTGTCCCTCCCGAACTCAAGGATGCGCCAGACGCGGACAAGTTGATCGCGCGCGAATCTGCCCTGATGAAGTCCCGGCGAGATCGCTACGAACTGCAATTGAAGGCTCTCGCCGATCTTCGCGCGCTTTTGGAAAACGAAGTGAAGTCGCTCAGCCAGAAATCCGATACGCAAAAGCGCCAGTTGCAACTCGTCACTGAGGACCGGGACAAGATGGCCCGGCTGACTGAACAGGGCTTGGCAACCGCCAGCCGTCGGCTTTCGGCGGAAGAGCGTGCCGCTGACCTGGAATCCAATATGCTGGACACCAGCACGGCAGCACTTCGTGCCAAGCAGGAGATCAACAGGGCCAATCAGGACGAGATCAACCTGCGCAACGATTGGGAAGCGCTACGCGCCAAGGAACTTCAGGATACCGAGGCCGAACTTGAGAAGCTTGGTCTTCAACTCAGCACCAGCCGCGAATTGATGTCCGAAGCACTGGCTCAATCCGCCGAAGCGCTGAAGTTCGACCCATCGGGCCAGTCGGCAACCATCAAATATACGGTTGTTCGCGATCAGGGTGACGGACCTAAGGAGGTCGTTGTCGGTGAAAACGACAGGCTGATGCCCGGCGACGTGATTAGGGTCAGTTCCGAGCTACTGATGCAGTGACGTGGCATGAGGATCGCGAAATCTGCACTTATTGACCCCGGGCGAAATGACGCCTACGGCATCATGGCCGTAGCGTTATCGTTCTTTGTCTTCGCCTATTCGACCCTGTTCGGGCCGATTTCGATCCTTGCCTACTATTGTGCCTGGTTCCTGCTGGTCGTTGTCGACTACCGCCGCGCGCTCGGTGATTATCTCAGGTACATCTGGCTCTTCAGCTTTGCCCTTTTTTGCTTCCTGTCGGCATTCTGGTCGCCGGCCTTCGGAACGTCGCTCCGAACGGCCATCCAGTACCTGACGCACATCGTCTGTGCGCTGATCGCCATGCGAGCGGTGAGCGCCCTTACGCTAACGCGAGGGGCTGTCGCCGGAATAGCGATCGTCCTCGTATATTCGCTGCTTTTCGGACGCTACGTCTATGATGCGATCGACGGCACCTACAGTTTCGTCGGAGCATTCGCCTCGAAAAATCAGCTTGGATTCTATGCCTCCCTGGGCGTGTTCTTTGCCTATGTGACGGTCCTGCTCTTCCGGGCCAGTGGCGCCTGGGTCATCGGTGCCGGCCTTGTAGGCCTGTTATCGGGATATTCGCTTCTTGCCTCGCAATCAGCAACCTCGGTCATAACCACGGTTGCGGTTATTGCGCTGTGCATGAGCTTGCAAGTCCTTATGGCAGTCAGGCCAAGTATCCGACGAATAGCATTCGCAGCCTGCCTCGTGGCTGTCGCCAGCGTGGCAATAGCTGCCCTGCAGTTCGGCGCTTTCGACGCAATCCTCGGAGTCTTCGGCAAAGACTCCACCCTCACGGGACGTACCTATCTCTGGCAGCAGGGCATCGCGGCCGCCAGCGAACATCCTCTGTTCGGGATCGGCTACCAGGGTTATTGGGTACAGGGCTTCTCGGAGGCAGAACGGCTTTGGCAGGAATTCTTCATCGCCAGCCGAAGCGGGTTCCACTTTCACAACACCTATATCGAAGCTGTCGTCGAGACCGGCGTCGTTGGGACGTTCCTGATGTGCGCGATCTTGCTCACCAGCCTGATCGGCCATCTTCGCCGGTTCCTGACGCGGGGCAGGAGCCCTCAAGCGTTGTTCTTCTTCGGATTAGCGAGCCTGTTGTTCGTCCGCTCGTTCGTCGAGATCGACATAATGAATCCCTACCAGGTCGGATCATTTTTGTTCTACTTCACCGCCGGCAGGCTGGCACTCAGCGACCGCCGGGAACCGGAGGCATCGTTCCACCGCCTCGTCGCCAACCCTGATGGTGCACGAACCAGCTGACCGGCGGTCCGATCAGCGAGGTGAGAACGCTTCGGAGGATAACCCGTATGCAGACATTGTTTTCCCTTCAGTATCTACGGGCGCTGGCGGCACTGGCTGTGGTCCTTTTTCATGCCGGCGAGCGGAGCGGTTCGCACTTCACAATCGGCGCGGCCGGCGTCGACGTATTTTTCGTCGTAAGCGGTTTCATCATGATGGCCATCAGCGACAACCGTCCGACGAGCCCGGCGGGCTTCCTGCGTGACCGCCTCCTGCGCATCGTTCCAGTCTACTGGCTCGCAACCTTGACCATGGTGGTTGGCGCCTTGATCGGGATGTTCCCGAACCTGAAGCTCGATCCCGTCCACATACTAGGGTCGTTTCTTTTTCTGCCAGTGGCGTCGCCGAATACCGG
>JAEYTV010000271.1 GCA_023433855.1 Pseudomonadota bacterium
ATCATGCGAACTGCGATGGCGCCTACGGCTGGCAGGCGCTAGACGCTGCCAGCCGCAGGCAGGGAGGATCAGGACCAGTAGCCCTGCTTGATCATGCGCTGACGGTATTCGTCGTAGTGCGCAATCTGCCGCTCGCGACCGTAGGTCTCGGTCGTTTCCTCGAATTCGCTGGTCATGGCTTCCAGCGCCTCCTTCGGAGTCGCCTGGCCGGTGACGGCGCGCTGGGTGTGCTGGATGATCGATGCGAGATATCGGTTCGTACCCGGAATCGAGATATCGAGATAGGCTTTCGGCGCGCTCAGGAGTTCCTTGCTGACGCTCGCGAAATTGTCGGCGAAGCCGGATTCCGCCTGCAGCGGGAAGGTGCTCTTCGGGTCGTCGAACATGCTGTTGCGCCAGGGATCCATCAGCGACTGCTCGAAGGTTTCGGCAACCCAGCGGTTGGCGTTGGCGGACTGCTGCATCCAGGCGATGACCTTGAAGGCGCCTTCCTTGTTCTTCGAGTTGGCCGCGATACCCATTGCGCGGCCATAGGGAAGCACCGTCACGTCGCCGAAGCTGCGGGCGCATTTGATCTTGCCGGCAACCTTGGAGATCTTCGGATCGGCGGCGCCCTTCGGCATGTCCGTCCACCAATTGGCCTGCGCGACGCGTCCGTCGAAGAATATCTGGCGCCCGACGTCCCAGGGCATCGCCTGGGCAAGGTCCTTCGGCATGAAAGCAGTCAGCTCCGCGTAACGGCGCAGAGCCTCCTCGCCGATCTCGTTGACGAGTTGCGGCTTCATCTCTTCGTCGAAGAGGTCGCCGTAGCGCACACCCTTCTCCGAACCGAGCTGCACCAGCTGATTGATGAAAAAGGCATAGACAAAGAAGCTGGTCACCTCGACGAGGCCGTAGACGTTCTGATCCGGCCGAGTGAAGAATTCGGCCGTGTCGCGGTATTCCTTGTAATTGCGCGGCGGGGCGAGATCGTAGCCATACTTGCCCTTGAACGCGCTCCTTTCAGTGTCGTTTTCGAAGAGATCGGTGCGATAGGTGTTGATGAACATGTCGCCGTCGATCATCACGCCGACGATCTTGTTCTCGTAGTAGTTCAACTGCTGGAACGGCTTGGCGATATCCGAGAAATTGAGTTCCTCCAGCGTCCCCACCTCCTCTAGGGGCGTGAGGAAGGGCCCAAAGTCGCCGACGAAATTCGGCCAGAAGTTGAAGGCGTCGAAACGGGCCGTGTCCTGCCGCAGCGCCAGCAGGTTCTGGTCGTACATGTTGCCGAGCGGATAGGAGGTAAAGTCCACCTCGATGCCGGTCGCTTCCTTGAATTCGGGGGCGAACACCTTGAGGATCGGGGTGAAGGCGCCGCTGTCGAGGCCGACGGTGACCTTGCCACCACCTCCCTGGCTGGCAGCCGACAACACGCCGCCGAAGGTCGAGAGCGTGGCGGCGGCGCCGAACATGGCGCTCCTGCGCATCAATTCACGACGCGAGATCAGGCCCCTGGTGTCGATGCTCGCAAGCGTATCGAGATTGCGCTCGACAGATGCCGGGCGCCGAAACAATCGATTCATTCGTTGGTCTCCTCCCAATCACGTCAGCGCGACCATCCCGGTTTTGGCCTGCCTGCACCTCCATGCCGACAGCGAGAAATTGCGCTTCCGAAGAAAAGGTAGACATGTTATTGACCTATGACAATCAGAATATTGATATACATATATGGCAATCAATCTAATACAATTTGATGGTACGCCAGGCTACGCGTCGATCGTCTCGTCAATTATCGACGGGATCGCGCGCCGTGTCCTTGTGGCCGGCGAGCGGCTTCCTCCACAGCGCGAACTTGCCCATCAGTTGGGTGTCGCGATCGCCACGGTGGGTCGTGCCTACGCTCAGTTGGAGCAACAAGGCTTCGTCGTCAGCCATGTCGGCCGCGGAACCTTCATCGCCGGAGGCCGCACCAAGGCCGATACGGTATATGCATCTGCAGCGGAAACTATCGACCTCGCCACATACAAGGTCCCGGTGCCCGATCTCGACACGACACTCGCCGACACGCTGAAAACGATCATTGCCGAGCACCATCCACTGCAAATCCTGGGGTCATCCCCGTCAGCCGGCCTGCCCGTCCACCGCCGGGCATTGGCTAGGTGGTTGAAGCGCTACGGTTTGCAGCCTTCAGAGCAGCAGGTGGTCATCACCAATGGTGGGCAACACGCGACGATGGCGGCGCTGTCGACGATCACCCATGCAGGCGAAACGATCGCGACGGAGGAGTTCACCGATCCGCGCATGAAATCGGTCGCCAGCTATCTGGATCGCAAGCTCGTTGGCGTTGCCATGGATAGGGACGGAATGATCCCCGAGGCCCTTGCCGGACTGTGCGGACGCGAACGGATCGCGGCGATCTACGTCACCACGCGCTGCCAGAACCCTACCAATGCGACCTTGCCCTTGGCGCGGCGTCAGGCGATCGCGGATATCGCGAGCCGCCACGGTCTTCCGGTCATCGAGAGCGACATCTACGGCACGATCACCACCGATCCGGAGCCCCCGATCGCGGCTCTCGCGCCGGAACGGACGCACTTCATAACCAGCCTCGGGCGGATCGCCGGGCCAGGCATGAAGGTCGGATGCCTCGTCTCCCCTCTCTCCGATGTCGCGCGAACCCAGTCGGGCGTCGGAATGTCCACTGGATCGGCAACACTGATCGCGGCGGAAATCGGATCGCGCTGGATCACCGAAAATCGCCTCGACGGCATGATCCGCTGGCAGCAGGCTGAAAATATCCGACGTCTTTCGCTGCTTGCGACCTATCCGCTGCTCGGAGCGGCAAGGACCGATATCTTCAGCTCGCATGTCTGGCTGCCGCTCCCCGAACAATGGCGGGCGGAGGATTTTGTGGAGGCGGCGCTCGCCGAGGGGGTCACGATCGCTCCTACCCACGGTTTCGTGGTCGGGCGCCGGCTGATGCCTCACGCCGTACGTCTATGCATCGGCTCGCCGCTTTCGATCGATGCGCTGCAGATCGCGTGCGAGCGGCTGGAACGCCTTCTGGCGGCTCAGCCGAAGAGCAGGTTCGACACCTAAAGGAAGTGCGGGAGGTTCATATGACCAAGACGGATGGAGGATCCGTCCTGATCGTCGGCGCATTGGGCGTCGTGGGACGCGCGGCGCTGGAATCCTACGAGGCCGACGCCGGCTGGGACGTGACTGGCTTGTCGCGCCGCAGCCCGGAGTTAGAGACACGGGCGACGTGGATCAATGCCGATCTCTCGGACCAGCAGGGATTAGCCGCAGCCCTCGCCGGCGCCGGCCCCTTTACGCATGTCGTCTACACCGCGCTGCGGGAAGAGGACTCCCTCGTTTCAGGCTGGACCTCGCCAAATCAGATCGGCCGCAACCTCGAGATGCTGCGCAACCTGCTCGACGCGCTGGCCGCAACGACGCTGCGCTTTTCACACCTCACACTGCTACAAGGCACGAAGGCCTATGGCGTGCATCACGGTCCCTACCGTATGCCTGCCAGGGAAAGCGATCCGCGCTTCATCGTCAGTAATTTTTATTACGACCAGGAGGATCTTGCGCGTTCTCGCGCCGAGCGGGACGGCTTCGCGGTCACAGTACTGCGACCACAGATCGTCTGCGGTTTCGCGCTCGGCAATCCGATGAACGCGGTGACCGCGCTCGGCGTCTATGCAGCCATCTGCAAGGAGCTCGGCCAGCCGCTGCGCTTTCCCGGCGGACCGCCCTGCCTCCAGGAAGCCGTCGACGCTCGGCTCCTTGGCCGTGCAATCAAATGGGTCGGCAGCGAACTGCGTTGCCGCGGCGAGATTTACAACATCGCCAATGGCGACTGTTTCTCCTGGCCGAATCTCTGGCCGTCGATCGCGCGCCGCTTCGGCGTGGAACCGGGCGTGGCGCATCCCTTTTCGCTGGCCGAGGTGATGGCCGACAAGGGCGAGGTCTGGGACAGGGTCGTGAACAAGCACGGGCTGGTGCCGCACGGCTATTCCGAGATCGTCGCATCATGGCAATTCATGGACTACCTGCTACGCCATGGCCGCACCTATCCGCATCACTCGATCGTCTCGACCATCAAGATACGACGGCATGGATTCCACGATTGCATGGACACAGAAGAGATGTTCGACGAGATTTTCGAGTCGCTCCAAGCGGCAAGGGTTCTTCCCCGGTGATGGTCTTGAACCAGCTGACGCTGCCAATCCGGAAGCAGCGGCCTGACGAGAACGGCAGTCATCTCGGAATGATCGAGGCTAAGGAGGAAGGCGTGTGACCTTCGGTGATCTCGCAGGGCAGACGGCACTTATTACAGGTGCGTCCGGAGGGCTTGGTCTTCATTTCGCGAAGGTGCTTGCCAAGCATGGCGTGCACGTCGTGCTCGCTGCCCGCAACGTGCCTGCCATAGAGCGCGCCGCCGAGGAGATCGTCGCAACCGGCGGCTCGGCCAGTGCCGTTTCGCTGGACGTATCGGATACCCAAAGTGTCACAAGCGCTTTCGCTGCAATCGACCGCGACATCACGATCGTCATCAACAATGCAGGCATCAGCAACGCGGCAGCGGCCATCGACCAGGACCCTGCCGATTTCGAGCGGGTGATCGACACGAATCTCAACGGCGTCTTTTCCGTAGCCCAGGCGGCCGCGCGCCGGATGGTGGACCAGAAGAAAGGCGGCGCCATCGTGAACATCGCCTCGATTCTCGGGCTGCGAGTCGCAGGACAGGTCGCCGCCTATGCAGCGTCGAAGGCCGGCGTGATTCAACTGACAAAGAGCCTCGCGCTCGAATGGGCGCGCCATTCGATCAGGGTCAACGCCCTTTGCCCCGGTTATATCGAGACGCCGCTGAATGCGGACTTCTTCCGGTCCGAGGCGGGAGCCGCGCTCATCCGGCGTATCCCGAGCCGCCGTCTTGGCCGGCCTGAGGAACTCGATGCGCCGCTTCTTCTCCTTTGTTCCGAGGCCGGCAGCTACATGACCGGCGTCGCGCTCGTCGTCGACGGCGGTCATCTCGTATCGTCCTTGTGAGGCATCATGAACTTTGAAATCTCGCCGGAGATCGAAGACTACAGAAGCCGCATCGCCCGCTTCGTCGAAACCGAGATTCTGCCGCTCGAAAGTCGTCGTGAAGCCTATGACGGCCATGGCAATATCGATGAGACGCTCCTGCAGGCGATCCGCGCCAAGGCAAAGGCTGAGGGGCTGTGGACGCTGCAACTGGTGCGCGATGGCCGCCCGGCGATCGGTCGGGTCGGCATGGCGGTCTGCTACGAGGAGATGAACCGCTCCATTTTCGGCCCCGTCTGCTTCAATTCCGCGGCACCCGACGACGGCAACATGATGGTGCTGGATGCGGTGGCGACCCCTGAGCAGAAGCAGCGTTGGCTGTCACCCATCGAAGACGGTTCCGTGCGCTCCGCTTTCGCCATGACCGAACCGCATCCAGGCGGCGGTTCCGATCCGTCGATGATCGCCACACGGGCGGATCGGCGCGGCGACGTCTATGTCGTTCATGGACACAAGTGGTTCATCACCGGCGCCGAGGCGGCCAGCCACTTCATCCTCGTCGCGCGCACCTCCGACGATCCGCGCCATGGATTGACGGCATTCCTGTTTCACAGGGACCAGCCCGGATGGGAGATCGTCCGGCGCATCGGCATCATGGGACCGGAGGAGCATGGCGGGCATTGCGAACTCCGCTTCGACGGCCTTGAAATCCCGGCGGAAAACGTCCTGCTCGGCGAGGGCAAGGGTATGAAGGTCACGCAGATCCGGCTGGGCCCAGCCCGGCTCACCCATTGCATGCGCTGGCTGGGCCTCTCCAAGCGCTGCGTGGAGATCGCGACCGCCTATGCGGCAGACCGACAAGGTTTCGGCGTGCGGCTCGCCGACCGGGAAAGCGTTCAGGTGATGCTCGGCGAGTTGGCCATGGGCATAGAGATCGGCCGGCTTCTGGTGATGAAGGCTGCCTGGGCACTCGATCGAGGAAGCTTCGCCCGCAAGGAAGTCTCCATGGCGAAGATCCATGTCGCCAATCTGCTGCATAGGGCTGCCGATGTTGCGATCCAGATCAACGGCGCGCGCGGCTACTCGACCGACACGGTACTCGAATGGATCTACCGCTATGCCCGGCAGGCACGCTTGGTCGACGGCGCCGACGAGGTGCACAAGATGGTGCTCAACCGGCATTTGCAGGAAGAGGGCCGGGACTTCTGGCAATGGGAAGTCGAAGGAAGCAAAGCAACACCATGACGCAGCCACTTGAAACCGGCCAGATCGCACTCGTCACCGGCGCCGGTCGGGGCATAGGTGCCGCGATCGCGTCCCGCCTGGCTGCCGGCGGCTGGCGGGTGGCGGGCCTTGACCGCAATTGGCCGGACGGACCCGGCGCCTGCGATCTGACGGAGTCGGCCGACGTGACCGACGCTCAAGCCGTTTCGGATGTGGTGGCGCGGATCGAGGCTTCGGGACCGATCGAGTTGCTCGTCAATAATGCCGGGATCACCCGCGATGCGATCGCTCACCGCATGGAGCCGGACGACTTCCGCCTCGTGCTCGAGGTGAATCTGGTCGGTCCCTTCAATCTCTGCCGCGCCGTCCTGCCGCACATGCGCGAGCGCAACAGCGGCCGGATCGTCAACATCTCGTCGATGAATGCGCTGCGCGGCGCTGCCGGCCAGGCAAACTACGCGGCCGCGAAAGCCGGGCTTATCGGGATGACCAAGTCGATCGCGCTTGAAAACGCTGGAAAAGGTATCACCGCCAACTGCGTGGCGCCGGGTTACATCGAAACCGAAATGACCGCCGCCATCCCCTCCCAGATTCGCCAGGCGGAGGTGGCGCGCATTCCCGCCGGCCGGATGGGCACGCCGGAAGATATCGCCGAGACGGTGCTGTTCCTGGCCTCGTCTGCCGCGGCTTTCATCACCGGCCAGGTCATCTCCGTCAATGGTGGGCAACTTATGCCCTAAAGCGGCAATGGGAGGAAAGAATGAGGCTTGAACCACATCTCGCGCCGCGTCCGGCGAACCATCGCCCGCTGACGCCGCTCGACTTCCTCGAGCGCGCCCTTGCTGTCTTTCCGGAGCGCCCGGCGGTGGTCTGGCGCGGCCGGGAATGGCGCTATGTCGATTTCGGCCGCATGGTCGCGGCCATGGCCGACTTCCTGCGCGAACAGGGCGTAGGGCCGGGTGACGTCGTTTCCCTGATGTGCGTCAACAGGCCGGAGATGCTGGCCGCCCATTACGCCGTGCCTATGCTGGGCGCTGTTCTCAATTCCATCAATACCCGGCTCGATGTGGCTACCGTGCGCTATATCCTCGATCATTCCGAATCCCGGTTGATGATCGCGGATCCCGCCTCGCACGGCGTCGCGGCGCAAGCGGCGGAGCAAGCCGGTGTCGCCTTGTTTCGCCTGCCCGCCGCTCCGGACGAGCGGAGCGCGGGAGACCTCGACCTGCTCGACGCCGCAGCCGAGCTTCCCGCCGACTTCGCGAGCGCGATCTCGGAAGAATGGATGCCGATCTGCCTCAATTACACCTCCGGCACGACCGGGCACCCGAAGGGCGTCGTCTATCATCACCGGGGAGCCTATCTCAACGCTATCGGAAATGTGCTTGCCCTCGGTCTCGACCGGCACTCGCACTATCTGTGGATCCTGCCGATGTTCCACTGCAACGGCTGGTGTCACACCTGGGCCGTGACGGCCGCAGGCGGCCTGCATGTCTGTCTCGACCGTGTCGACGCCGCGGACATCTTCTCGGCGATCACCGACCACAAGGTCACCCATGTCGCCTGCGCCCCTGTAGTGCTGTACATGCTGATCAACCATCCTGCGAAGGCGACCCGGAATCCGGCACAGCGTGTAACGGTCGCCACCGGGGGCGCCTCGCCGACCAGCGCACTGATCGCCGAGATGGACGCTCTCGGCTTCGACCTCATCCATCTCTACGGGCTGACGGAATCCTTCGGGCCGGCCACGATGCGCATCCTGTCCGATCAGGAGGCCTCGCTGCCCGCCGACGAAAAGGCCAAAATCCTTGCCCGGCAAGGCAAGCGGCACGCTACGGCCAGCCGTGTCAGGGTCGTGGACGACGGCGGGAACGAAGTCCCTCGGGACGGCACAACGGCAGGAGAAATCCGGCTGCGCGGCAGCACTCTGATGGCGGGCTACTACCGGGATGCGGATGCGACGGAGAAGGCCTTCGAAGGCGACGCATTCCGCACCGGCGATCTCGCCGTCGTCCATCCGGACGGCGACATCGAGATCCGCGACCGTTCCAAGGATGTCATCATCTCCGGAGGAGAGAACATATCGAGCCTCGAGATCGAGAGCGTGCTGCACCAGCATCCGGCCGTGCTGATGGCCGCCGTCGTTGCCGCGAGCGATCCGAAATGGGGCGAAGTCCCGGTGGCATTCGTGGAACTGCGCAGCGGCGCCACCATCGCCGGCGAGGAACTCTCGGCTTTCTGCCGCGAGCGCATGGCCGGCTTCAAATTGCCCCGGCGCTTCCGCTTTCAAGAGCTCCCGAAAACGGCGACCGGCAAGATCCAGAAATATCTGCTGCGCCAGATCGCCAATGCTCCCGCTGGCAGCAGCTTAGCGCAGGATTGACATGGATACACGTTTGGTCGGCAACGTCGATTTCAACCCGGAGATATTGGGCGAATACCTCGCCGCGACGTTCGGCCCAGCCGATCGCTTCGAGCTGGAGCGCATCAGCGGCGGGCAATCGAACCCGACCTACTACCTTACCTGGGGCAGAGAGCGCATGGTGTTGCGCAAGAAGCCGACAGGTACGCTCCTGCCCGGCGCGCACGCGATCGAACGGGAGTTTCGAGTCTTGGAAGCTTTGCATCCGACTGGAGTGCCGGTGCCCGAGCCTCTTCAACTTGTAGCGGACGACGTGCTGCTCGGAACGCCGTTCTATCTGATGGCGAGGGTCGAGGGCAGGGTATTCAACGATTGCGCACTGCCCGGCGTTGCACCCCCCGGGCGGGGCGATATCTACATGGGTATGGCCGACGCGATGGCGCGACTTCATGCCGTCCGACCCGATGAGGTCGGCCTTGGCGATTTCGGTCGTCCCGGCAACTATTTCGAGCGCCAGATCACCCGCTGGACCCGGCAATGGCGGGAATCGCCAAGCGAGCGCATCGCCGAGATCGACAAACTGGCAGCCCTGCTTCCGGACAGTCTCCCGCCAGATGATGGCGCCGTGTCGATCGCGCATGGCGACTTTCGCCTCGGCAACATGCTGTTTCATCCAACCGAACCCAAGGTCGTCGCGATACTGGACTGGGAGTTGGCGACCCTCGGCCATCCCCTCGCAGACCTGGGCTTCTGTGTCATGCCATGGCATACCTCACCCGACGAATATGGTGGCATCCTCGGACTTGACGCAGCCCCGCTGAGATTGCCCGGGCGGGAAGAGTTCCTGCAACACTACTACGAAACGGCCCTCCCCACCGGACAGCTTCTGCCGTTCCATGTTGCCTTCGCGCTCTTCCGCTTCGCCGTCATCTTTGTCGGCATAGCCGACCGGGCGCGGGCCGGCAGCGCGGCATCCACCGACGCCGCCCGCGTCGGCGTCCTCTCCAGGCGGTTCGCTTGCCGTGGGCTAAGTGTCCTCAAGGATCACGTGGACAAGTCAACTTGAGCACGACGATGGAGGCGCGGCCTTGCGATGTCCTCCATCGAAGCGGTCCGGGGGCCTCCATAACGGGGCAGGTCACAGCCTCTGGCCATGTGGCCGCCCGCTGCCTGGAACGCCTAGAAACTCGCGGTACACCCGGCGATCAGGTATCATCCCCTGATGTCGCACGCGTTTTTGCTATCGGTGCAGCCTGTAGATATGTCGGTACTCGCCGGACATCTCCAATAAGCTCCCAATTCTCGAGCGAAGGAGGTGCCCATGAGCAAGGATCAACGCGTCCAGATAAGCAAGGCGCGGTGGCATGTCGAGTTGCTTCATCCCCAACGTCTGGGACTGACATATCTCGACGAGCAGAAGATCGAATTGGGTTCGCTCAATTTTTCGGCCCAATACCAGGAGGTTCCTGCCCCGCCCGATGGCAATATCGTCAAGAAGAGTTGGTTCCGCCACTATGATCACGCAGCGCTAAGAACGCGCGGCATGACGATCGTGCAGAGCTGGGACACGGCACTCAAAGGTGACCCAAGTAGCAACTATTCCGTCGGCACGACGTGGGCAATGGATGGTGGCAATTATTATCTCCTCGACCTTGTCCGCGCTCGCGCGCCGTACCCCGAACTCATCAAGCGGGTAAAAGCCGGCATCGAAACCCACAATCCCGACATCGTGCTTATAGAAAGCGCTGGCTCCGGGCTAAGCCTTATCGCCGACCTTGAAAGCCGGCATATCTCCACAACGCCCGTTAAGGTAACGGGCGACAAGGAATCGAGGCTCGCCCGCGTCGCGGCGATGATCGAAAACGGCAACGTGCACCTTCCCAAGGACGCCCGTTGGAAGGACGATTTCATGGTTGAGGTCCTGGCGTTCGCGAATGGCCGCCACGACGATCAGGTCGACTCCATGACGCAAGCCCTGACCTGGATGAAAGACGAAAGCGGCAGAGAGTTGGCGTACGTTGGGAAATTTAATCAGAGCTGGTGACGATTAGGCGCCTGTAGCCTGCTACCGGTTTCATGGACACCTGCTGCCGAGTCCACTTGGAGTAGCTCAAGTACCTGACACCATCCTGAGAACTAGCGGTCGGAAGATAGAGGGCGCCACCAAAGGAAGCGCCCCACCAAGAAAATGCTCGCAGCTATTTCGTTACGGTCTTTACCGATACGAAGTCGGCACCCTGGACTTGGTAGACCGAAAGGAACGGGTTGGCGACGTCGCCCTTTTCGTCGAAGGATATCTTCGCCCCGAGAATGCCCTCGCGGTCGGTTTTGCGAACAGCTTCGCTGACCGCGGCCCTGTCGGGCTTGCCGGCTGCCTCGATTGCTTCCAGCAGGATGTTGGCGGCCTCGAAGGCCAGCGGGCCATATGAACTGACCGGCCCGTACTTGCTCTCGAACGCCTTGTTGAAGTCCTGCGCGGCGGGAATAGCCTTCGTGTCGGGTACGAAGAAGGTGACGTAGTTGCCCTCCGCCGCGCCTGCAGATGCCTCGACGTAGTCGACCGGCTCGAACTGTGCGTCGATACCAATCATGCGCACGTCGAGGCCGACATCGATGAGCTGCTTGGCCAGCAGCGCCGCGTCAGGAGCCCAGAGACCGGCATAGATCACGTCGATATCCTTTGGCACCGTGCCTAGGACAGGCCGGAAGTCCTTGTCGCCGGCGCGCAGCACGTAGCGAAGCACTTCAGCGCCCATCGCGATAGCCTGCTTGGCCGCCTCGTCTGCCGCGCCACGCGGTCCAGCCGTGCCATCGTCAAAAACTGCGATCTTCTTGGCTTTCAGTTCGCCAACCGCAAAAATTGCGCCAGCCGGACCCTGGAAGTCATCGCGCGCGCATAGCCGCGACACTGTCTTCAGCTTGCGGTCGGTAACTTTCGGGTTGCTGCAGCCGGGCGTGATGAGGGCGACGCCGGAGCGGTCGAGCACTTCTGAAACGGGAATGCAGGTGGAACTGGTGATGCCCCATACGGTGCCGAGCACGGCGCTGTCGGCGGCGACCTTCTCTGCGGCAGCCACGCCGATTTGTGGATTGCCCTGGTCGTCCGCCTCGACAAGCTCGATCTGCTTGCCCAGAACGCCGCCCTTGGCATTCCAGTTGTCGACCGCCAGCCGAACTGCATTCGCCACTTCCTGGCCCTGTTTCGCCAGTGGCCCGGTCAACGGCGCGCCGACCGCGATCTTGACGATTTCCTGAGCCTGCGCACCCGTGAGAGCTGCAGCCGTCGCCAATGCGGTAGCGAAGGCGATCTGCCGAATTCTGTCAGAAAAAGCACTTGTGAACGTCATCTTTCTTCTCCCTTTGGTCATCTTCCCTCTCTACTCACCCATCGCTCGTCCCGTCCGATGGCCGCCACGCGATGAAGCGGCTGGCCTCGGGTCTTCATCCAGGCAGCGGTTGACCCTCCTTTGCGGCCTTTCGCATGACGGATCGGCGCGGCAACTCACGAGCCATCATTCGGCTCCTTGAGGGCCACGACGCGGCGCGCCGGCAGCAGGCCTTGCGGCCGGAAGATCATCAGCAGCATCAGCATGGCCCCGAAGGCGAGCAGGCGATAAAGATTGAACTCCCGGAAAACCTCCGGCAGCGCGACGATGATCGCCGCGCCGAGGATGACGCCGTAGATGTTGCCCAAACCGCCAAGGATGATCATCGCCAGCACGTTGATCGATTCCTGGAACAGGAAGTTGTCCGGGAAAACCGAGCGTTGCCACGAAGCCAGCAGTCCACCGGCGAAGCCGGCGAAGGTCGCTCCGATCGCGAACGCCTGCAGCTTGGTGATGTGCGTGTTGATGCCCATGGCGGATGCCGCGAGTTCGTCCTCGCGTATCGCCTGCCAGGCCCAGCCGATACGTGAATCTCGCAGCCGCGTTACGGCCAGAAGCACGATGGTGAGTGTTACCAGGAACAGATAGTAATATTGGGTATTGCCCTGCACCGTGTGCCCCAGCAGCACCGGCGGGTCTATCTGGATCAGGCCGTTCGGCCCTCCGGTTATGTCGATGGGCCTGTCGAGATTTACGAGCAGGAGATAAACGATTTCGCCGAAGCCGAGTGTGACGATGGCAAGATAGTCTCCCTGAAGGCGCAACGTCGGCGCCCCGATCAGTATTCCGGCTATCATCGATACCAGAGAAACAATCATCATGGCCGGCAGGAAGGGCAGGTGCAGCCCGAAATGCGGCGAAGCCAGGAAGGCATATGTATAGGAACCGATGCCGAAGAAGGCCACATAGCCTATGTCGAGCAGGCCGGCGAAACCCACCACGACGTTGAGCCCGAGCGCCAGGATGGCATAGAGACAGATGCGGGCAAGGATCCCGGTGACATAGTCGCTCGGTGAAAGCAGCGGCGCAGCGATTGCGAGCGTGATCAGCAGCGCGGGTATGATGCGCGGATTCATACCTTCGTCCCTTCTGCCGTATATTTGCCGAAGAGGCCTGTCGGCTTGAACATCAGCACCAGGATCAGGACGGCGAAGGCGACCACGTCCTTGAAGGCGGGGTTGATGAAAGTCACGGCGAGGCTTTCGATGACGCCGAGCAATATCCCGCCGAACATCGCGCCCCGGATATTGCCGATTCCGCCGAGCACGGCCGCAGTGAAAGCTTTCAGGCCGGCCGAGAACCCCATCATGAAATCGATCTGGGTATAGTAGAGGCCGATCAGCACGCCGGCCGCACCGCCCAGCGCGGAACCGATGAAGAAGGTGGTGCCGATGACGAAGCCGATGTTGATCCCCATCACCTTGGCCATTTCCGGGTTTTCAGCGACGGCGCGCATGGCGCGCCCGAGCGAGGTACGCTGCGTCAGTTGCACCAGCGCAAGCATCAGCGCTCCGGAGATGGCGACGATGACAATCAGCAGAACCGATATGCTGGTTCCGAACACCTCGAAGCGCCAGTTGCGCGGGAACAGCAGGTTGGTCATGTAGACCTTCATGCGCGCGCCCTGCGTCAGCATGACCGCGTTCTGCAGGAATATCGAAGCGCCGATGGCGCTTATCAGGGGTGCGAGGCGGCCGCCGCCGCGCGAATATACGGGCCTGTAGACGACGCGCTCGATCCCTACCCCGAGCGCGCCGCATAGCAGCATCGCCGGGATCAGCATCACCGGCAGCACCCAGAGCGGATGCATGCCCAGCGACAGGCTGATGATTGCACTCAGGATGGCCCAGCCGATATAGGCGCCGATCATGAAGACTTCGCCATGCGCGAAGTTGATCATCAGGAGAATGCCGTAGACCATCGTGTAGCCGAGGGCGATCAACCCGTAGACGGTCCCGAGCCCGATCCCGAAGATGAGCTGCTGTGGCAAAATAGCGAGAATATCCCCCATGACGGCCATTATTCTCCAAGGTAAGCGCGCCGAACTACGTCGGCCCTGAGCAGCTCCGCGGCACCGTCGGTCACGACGACGTTGCCGTTCTGGAGCACGTAGCCGCGATGGGCGATGGAGAGCGCCACCATGGCGTTCTGCTCGACCACGAGCACGGTCGTGCCCTGGCGGTTGATCTCTTGGATGATGTCGAACACCTGGTCGACGAAAGCCGGCGAGAGGCCCATCGACGGCTCGTCGAGCAAAAGAAGCTTCGGCCGGCCAACCAGGGCTCTGCCGATAGCGAGCATCTGCTGTTCGCCCCCCGACATGGTGCCGGCGAGTTGCTCGAGGCGTTCACGCAGACGCGGGAACAGCGTAAAGACGCGCTCCATGTCCTGATCGAGTTCTTCCTTGGCGAGATGGCGCCGCGTATAGGCGCCGAGCGTGAGATTTTCCCACACGCTCATGCGCCCGAATATCCCGCGCCCCTCAGGGACGAGCGAAATGCCTTTGCGTACGATGTCGCCGGTCTGGCAATTGTCGATCCTCTCGGAACGGAACGTGACCGTGCCGCGATGAGCGCGCACCAGGTTGAGCACGGTTTTCATCGTCGTCGATTTGCCGGCGCCGTTGCCGCCGAGCAGGCAGACGATCTCGCCTTCGTGCACCTCCATGTCGATGCCGTGAAGCGCAACGATCGGCCCGTACTTGGAGACCACATCTTCAAGTTTGAGCATGGGCGGCCCGTCGTCCCAGATAGGCTTCAATGACCTGTGGGTGCTGGCGCACCTCGGAAAAGCTCCCTTCGGTGATCTTCACGCCGTGATCGAGGGCTACCACCCGGTCCGATATGCCGCGCACAACCGTGAGGTCGTGCTCGATCAGCATGATCGCCACGCCGCGGTCACGGATCTTGCGGATATCCTCGATGAGTTCGCGTGACTCGGTCGGGTTCATGCCGGCTGCCGGCTCGTCCAGCAGCAGCGCCAGCGGCTCCGTCGCCAGCGCGCGCGCGATCTCGAGACGTCTGCGATTGGCATAGGACAGTGACGAGGCCGTCATGTCCTGGCGCGGCAGCAACCGGTCGCCGAAAATCCCGAGCAACGCGCGTGCGCTCGCTGTCACGCGCTCTCGCTCGGCCTTGGCTGACGGCAGACCTAGCAAGGTGCCGACTATAGTGGCATTCGACCGGCAGTGGTGGCCTACCAGCACGTTCTCCAGCACCGTCATTTCATTAAAGAGGCGCTGGTTCTGGAAAGTGCGTGCAACGCCCAGCGCCGTGATGCGGTGCGGCTTGAGTCCGGCCAGACTGTGCTTGCCGTCGCCAAGCGTGATCTCACCGCCACTGGCCCGATAGATGCCGGTAATGACGTTGAAGATCGTCGTCTTGCCCGAGCCGTTCGGGCCGATGAGGCAGACGATCTCGCCTTCATTCAGAACGAAATCGAAGTTCTGAACCGCATTCAGGCCGCCGAAGCGCTTGCTCAGGCCAGAGATCTGGAGCAATGCCATTCGCCGCTCCCGGTTGACGATATTCTTAGTCCCCCCACGCTTCTGCTCCGTTGCGACCCCGGTTTCGTCCTGTCATGCATCAGCAAAAATACGCTATCGGCTTTTTTCTTGATGTCAAATTATTTTCTAGATAGAAAATTGAGAGAACGAGTTCGATCCGCAGGTGATGGACGGAATGGCTGACAAGCGCATATCGACGGAAGCCCCTCAAGGCAGCAGCCCTGGGTCGCCGGTGGCGCGTGTGCTCTCCGAAATACGTCATGGAAATCGCTGGACACTGGCAGAGGTGAGCCGGCGCACCGGCGTGTCGATCTCCACCCTGTCAAAGATCGAAAACAATCAAAGCGCTCCCGCTTATGGCGTCCTCACTCGTCTGGCCGCCGGTCTCGGCATCGATTTCGTCGAATTGCTGGGCGAGCAGGCTCCGGTGTTCGCGCCCGGCATGCGAGCCGTTACGCGCGCCGACAAGGGCACGCCCTATGTGACTCCGATCGGCAAGTATCTGGCGATAGCAAGCGAACTGGCGGCCAAGACGATGCAGCCCATGGTGGTGTCTGTTCCCCCCAAGGGTAAGCGGGCGCCTCAGTTCCGGAGTTCCCACAGCGGCGAGGAGTTCCTGTTCGTCATCGAGGGCGTCGTGGAATTCTACCTGGAGCCCTATGCGCCGTTGATCCTCCATCCGGGCGACAGCGTCTATTTCGACGGCTCGTCCAAACATGGCTTCGCGTCCTGCGGCGAGCATGATGCGAAGATATTGTGCGTGTGCCTGATGGGAAAGACGGACATGGACGGGCACATCTCGGCACATGGAGGATAGGCTGTGACTGCGACGAAGTGCATGGGCGTCATAGGCGGATTGGGACCCGCCGCGACGATCGCCTTCATGTCGGCGGTGCTTGCCCGCACTCCAATCGAGCGGACCGGCGAGCATCTCCACTTGATCGTCGACAGCAATCCCGGCGTGCCGGACATCAATGCTGCCGTCCTCGGCCTTGGGCCAAGTCCGCTCGACGCCTTGCAGGTCATGGCGAGACGGCTCGAGGCAGCGGGGGCCGACTTTCTCGTGATGGCGTGCAATGCCGCCCATTTCTACGAGGAGGGCATTCGGCGGTCTGTCGCCATTCCGTTGCTGAGCATGGTCGATACGACTTGCGCGTATATCGAGACGAGCCTGCCGGATGCGCGCCGAGCGGGACTTGTCGCCACGGACGGAGGGATCGCCTGCGGCATATACCAACGTGGCCTCGGCGCACGCGGTCTGGAGGCGCTAGTCCCCTCGCCGGCACAAACGCAGTCGGTGATGGCCGCCGTCGCCAGGATTAGGCTGGGAGATCACGGCCCCCTTGCAAGGGAACCGCTGATCGAACGGATCGACAGCCTCGCCGAGGCCGGCGCGGATTGCGTCATAGCTGGATGCACAGAGATCCCGCTCGTGCTGACCGGCGCGAACTTAGGCGTTCCTCTCATCGATCCTGCGGATGTCCTGGCCGAAGCCGCCGTCGCCTTCGCTATCGGCACGGAGGCCTAGTTTTATCGGTGACGATTGATCCAAATGTGATGGAGCCAGACACGTGAACATTCTGATTACGGGTGCCTTCGGCTTTCTGGGGCGACGATTGGCCACTCGGCTTCTGGAAACAGGCAGCCTTATCGACAGCGGCGGGAATATGCGCCCTATCGACAGGATCATACTTTCCGACATCGAAACGCCTACCCTTGATGACTTGGACGATCCCCGTCTCGAGATCATCCGGGGCGATCTCGGTGACGCATCGTTCGTCGACGGTCTGGTCACTCCCGCCGTCTCGAGCGTGTTCCATCTCGGCTCGCTTGTCAGCGGCGGAGCCGAACAAAATTTTACCCTAGGGATGAACGCCAATTTCTTCGGGACATGGAACGTGCTGGACGCGTGCCGAAAATCGGGAAATGCACCCAAAGTGGTGTTTACCAGTTCTATTGCGGCGTATGGGGGAAAACTGCCGCCAGTCCTGTCCGATGACCAGCGCTTGACGCCGGAAAGCTCGTACGGTGTACAAAAGGTGATTGGCGAACTGCTAGTCGCAGAGTTCACGCGCAAGGGATACGTCGACGGCCGGTCCGTCAGGCTTCCAATCATCGCCGTCCGCCCCGGCAAGGCCAACACCGCCGCATCGTCCTGGGC
>JAEYTV010000303.1 GCA_023433855.1 Pseudomonadota bacterium
GGGCGGGGTCTTCGTCTGCGGTTCGATCTTCTTCAACGCGGCGCCGAATACCGGCTGGTTCATGTATCCGCCGCTGGCGACCGACAAGGAATATTCGGGCATCGGCGCCGACATCTGGCTGCTAGGCCTGTCCTTCATCGAGGTCGCGTCTATCGCGGCTGCAGTGGAGATCATCGTCGGAATCATGAAATGCCGCGCCCCGGGAATGCGCATCAACCTGATGCCGATGTTCGCCTGGTATCTGCTTATCGTAGCCGGCATGATCCTGTTCGCCTTCCCGCCGCTGATCGCCGGCGACATCCTGTTCGAGATGGAGCGGATGTTCGATTGGCCGTTTTTCGATGCGACGCGCGGGGGCGATCCGCTGCTCTGGCAGCACCTGTTCTGGATATTCGGCCATCCGGAAGTCTACATCATCTTCCTGCCCGCCATTGCGCTGATGGCGATGATCGTGCCGACCTTTTCGCAGCGACCGATCGTCGGCTATTCCTGGATCGTGCTTGCCGCCGTCGGTACGGGATTCCTGAGCTTCGGCTTATGGGTCCATCACATGTTCACCACCGGTCTGCCCCAGATCTCGCTGGCGTTCTTCTCAGCCGCCTCCGAAGCTGTTGTCATTCCGACCGGCGTACAGATCTTCGTTTTCATCGCCACGATGCTCGCCGGCCGGGTGATCTTTTCAGTGCCCATGCTGTTTGGAGCAGGCGGTCTCATCATCTTCGTGATCGGCGGACTGACCGGGGTGATGGTGGCTCTGGTGCCTTTCGACTGGCAGGCGCATGACACCTATTTCGTCGTCGCCCACCTGCACTACGTGCTGATCGGCGGGATGCTCTTCCCGGTCGTCGCCGGCATCTACTATTACTTTCCCTTCGTGACGGGCGTGAAGCTGTCCGATGCGTTGGGAAAAGTCGCCTTCTGGCTGATGTTCTCAGGCTTCAACATCGCCTTCTTCCCGATGCATCTTTCCGGTCTGCGTGGGATGCCGCGACGCGTATTTACCTATCCGGAGGCGCTCGGCTGGGACTGGCTCAACCTGGTTTCAACAGTCGGAGCCTTCGTCTTCGCATCCGGCGTTTTGACGATCGTGTTCGACGTGCTGCGCCCGAAACAGAAACCTGCCGCACGGGATCTCAATCCTTGGAAGGCCGGCACGCTCGAGTGGACGAATGATCCCGGCGAAAGCTGGGGGATGCGCTCGGTGCCTATCATCAGCAGCCGGTATCCGCTGTGGGACCAGCCGGATCTCCAGCGGAATATCGAGGAAGGACGTTTTTTCCTCCCCGATGCGAAGTCCGGCAAACGCGAGACGCTCGTGACCTCCGTCCTGGATGCAGATCCGATCCAATGCCTGCGGGTCGGGGGCACTTCCTACGTCACGATCATCGCCGCAATGGCGCTCGGCGGCGTGTTCATCGCTCTCACCTTCCATTGGTGGATTACGACGATTGTCTGCTCGGTCATCACCTTCGCCGCGATCATCGTTTGGCTCTGGACAGGCACATCGACCATTCCAGAAACACCCGGGATGGATGTCGGACTAGGGATGAAGCTGCCGATCTACGTCTCCGGGCCCGCATCGGTCGGGTGGTGGGCGATGTTCATTACCATGATCGGTGACGGTACCGCTTTCGCCAGCCTCATGTTCGGCTACTTCTTCTATTGGACCATTCATGAAGATTTCACGGCTGCTGCGGCCGGGCCTGGCGTCTTCTGGCCAATGATATCGCTTCTGCTCTTTCTTGTGAGTTGGGGGCTCACGATCGCCGCGCGACAACTCAACGAAAGGAGCCCGCCAGGCGCCCGGCTGGCGCTCTCAGCCGCCTTTGTCACCACCGTTGCAGCCACCCTGGCAGGCCTGGCCGGTCCCTACGTGCACGCGATGGATCCGACGGCGAACGTCTATCCCGCAACAGTATGGGTGCTGGTGATCTGGACGGTCGCGCATGGCGCGGTCGGAGCCATCATGCATGTCTATTGTCTGGCGCGTAGTCTGGCTGGAAGGATGACCGGGGAATACGACCAGGATATTCGAAACGTTACCTTGTACTGGCATTTCATGGCCCTCACAGCGGTGGTCACTTTCGGGGTCATCGGCTTCTTTCCCATGGTGGCGTCATGAAGAGTTTCATTCCCCGCGAAGTGGAGACGTTGTGGACGCTTTTCACCGCGCCCGTCGTCTGGGCTCTGCACTTTGTCGTCTGCTACGTGGTCGTGGCGATTTTCTGCGCGAAGGGGATGGCCAGCGAAGTCTCCTTCGGCACGGTGCGGCTGGGCCTCGGGGTGTTCACCATTGCCGCACTCGCCATGATCGTGCTGTCGGCCTACCTCGCGTGGCGGCAATGGGGCTTCGGCGCCGGCGATCCTCCGCACGACGCGCCAACCCGCGAGGAACGCCGTCACTTCCAGGGATTTGCCACGCTGCTTCTGTCGGGTCTGAGCTTCGCGGCCGTTGTCTATGTCGCCATACCGCTCGCCATTCTCGCCGAGTGCCAGCCATGAAATACGCAGCATTGGCCCTCGGGATTCTGTTGCTCCTGGTGCTGTGGGCGGTTCTGTTGCCAAACGCTGACAGAACGTCCTTCACGGTGCACATGGTCGTCCACATGGGCGTGGTTGCGGGTGCTGCGCCGCTGATTGCGATCGGCATTTCCGGCACCCGCTACGATGTAACACGCAGGTATGCATGGTTGACGCCGCTTTTGGTGTCGGTGGTTGAGCTCTTTGCGGTGTGGGCGTGGCATCTGCCGGCCATGCGGGCGATGTCCAAAGCTTCCGCCTCGTTTGCCGCACTGGAGCAAGCGACTTTTCTGGCCGCCGGGTTGACGCTCTGGCTTTCGTGTCTTGCCGGCGATCATGAAAGGCGCAACCTTGCCGGCACAGTCGGCCTGCTCTTCACCTCCATGCACATGACGCTGCTTGGAGCCCTTCTCGCACTCGCCCAGCGTCCGTTCTATGGAAGCGAGGAGGTGAGCTGCTTTGGGGTGCGGCTGCCAGCGGCAACCGACCAGCATGCCGGCGCGGTGGTTATGCTTCTGGTGGGTGCCGTCGTCTATCTCGCAGGCGGGGTGGCGCTGCTCGCGCGCACTTTGAACGCGCCGATAGCAGGTGAAGCAGGAGGAGAAGGGCGATGACGATACGCCGAAGGCACCTGTTGGTAGCGGTCATTGTGCTACCCTTGGCCGGCCTGGTGTTCGCCTGGTCGGGATTGATCAGTGTACGAGCCAGTTCTGGTCACTGGGGGATCACTAACTGGTTCCTGCACTGGGTTATGAAAAACTCGGTAAGGACCGCGGCTTTCTCCATCGAGGCCCCGCCACTCGACGAGCCGGGGTTGCTGCCGGCAGCCGCGGGTCACTACGAGACCGGCTGTGCCATTTGCCACGGCTCTCCTGCGCAGGCGCGTTCCGATGCCGTGCTGGCCATGTTGCCGTCGCCCCCCGACCTCAAGGTGGTGATACCCGCCTGGAGCGACGAGGAACTTTTCGAGATCGTCAAACACGGAGTCCGCTACACCGGAATGCCGGCCTGGCCAACGCAGGTCAGGGACGACGAAGTCTGGGCCATGGTCGCCTTCTTGCGAAAGCTACCGGAATTGGACACCAACGCCTATCTGCGGGTATCGGGCCTTCACGGGATCGGCCATGCCGGCGAGGTGTCGCCGCTGCCGATCACCTGCGAGAGCTGCCACGCGGAAAGCCGGCTTGACGAGACGAGCGTCATCCCGCGCCTCGCCGGCCAGTCGGAGCCCTATCTGCTCAACAGCCTGAGAGCTTATGCGAGGGGAGAAAGAGCAAGCGGCATCATGCAGGTTGCCGTTGGAACGCTGGCTGACGAGAGCCTGCCGGAACTCGCGCGATATTACGCCAATCAATCCCCGGGAGGTAGCGGTTCTGCTCCAGCTGATCCTCTCCTTGTGGAACGGGGCAGGGAGCTCGCCGAGCGCGGAAGACCGTCCGACCGTGTGCCGGCTTGCCTCAGCTGCCATGAGAAACTGGGGGGCAATCCCGCCTATCCACGCCTGTCAGGCCAGACTGCCGCTTATCTTGAACGTCAGCTGCGTCTCTTTCATGGCGGGGTGCGGGGCGGATCTCCCTTCAGCCACCTTATGGTCGAGGCATCGAAACACCTGCAAGAGGGGGACTTCGCCGCTCTTGCAGTTTTTTTTGCCAGCCGCCACCGTGCTCAGCCCTGAGCCTGCTAAGACCTGTACGGCCAAGCGCCTATCAGACGGGAATGACCATCATATAACAGGCCGCAATGACCAGAACGAAACCGGCTGCTTCCACCCATTCCTTGACCATAGACGCCTCCATCCGCATCGCTGGTTAATGAACGTGACTGGCTGATGTTAGTTCCACAATGTAGCCATAAACGTGGCGATCCAACCACAAATGTAAATTTCGCCATCAGCTCTGGTCCGCGGCCGCTCGTGCACGAGCGGCTTCGAGGATAGCCCGGACCTCCCGCGCGGCGGCATTCTCGATGGCAAATGCGTTGTCGGGCAGGACCCCAGGGTCTTCCTCGTTGTCCTTGAACGTTGCATCGTCGCGCAAGCGTTGCAGGAACGCGGTAACCGTGACTTCGCCACCTATCATTGCGGAGAGGAGTTCTATCAGAAGCTCCCGCTGGGCGATCAAACGCCCTTCCAGTTCCTCGAGGCTCGTTGCGGACATAGGCCGTCTCCTTGTTCATGGTGGCTTCCCCAGCAAGATAGGCAGACCGTGGGCAAGGGGAACAATAGTCACGCCGGAAAGTTGACCCTCCAGCCAAGACATGGAGAAGGACAATGGCTGAACCTGTCAAGCCGCCGAAGTCAGAGGAGCGGGACGTCCGTGACCGGCTGATCCTGGCGCTCTATGCCCAGCTCAAGGCTGAGCGCGAGACACGCGAGGCGCTCGAGTATGTGATCCGTGAAGGCGCCCTTGCGCCTGAGGTCCTCGAGGCTATCGCAAGCGATCCCGTGCCGGTTTCGACTGCGGAGGACATCGCCGCTGTCGAGAAGGTGGTGGCGCTGGACAGCCGTCGGCGGCAGTTCCCCACCCACGCCTTTAACGGAGACAATCTGAAATGATGCGTTTGATTATCGGCCTTTCCACCCTGGTGCTCTTGAGCGCTTGCAGCGACAGCGGTGAAAGCCAGAACGATCCTGTCGACAACACTCCGGCGCAGCAGTCGGGTGCCACGGCCCCTGCAGACCGCGATCCCACGCCCCAGACGGGTACCGGCGGCCAGAGCCCGGTCACGTCGCCGTCGGGAACCACCAGTACCCCGCCGGTGACGCCGGCACCCTCCGGATCCGGCAATCCATAGATCGCCATAGCTCGCGCGGCCAGTTTTTTTCGTGCCTCGGAACGAAACTCGCTGTCGCACCATTATCACGCGAAAGCTTGGAAGGGTGCGGCATGGATACGAAGACACGTCAGTTTACGGTGGAGCCTGGCTACTGGCATGAGCTTGGCGCAAATTACGATGGTGGGGGAGTCAACTTCGCAATCTTTTCGGCGCATGCCGAGCGAGTTGAACTCTGCCTGTATGACGATAGCGGCAAGATCGAGATCGCTCGACTCGAGCTGCCGGAATACACGCATGAAGTCTGGCATGGCTATGTCCCCGGGCTGAAGCCGGGTGCGCTTTACGGATACCGTGTCCATGGCCCCTACGATCCAGAGAACGGTCATCGGTTCAATCCCAACAAGCTTCTGATTGATCCCTATGCGCGGGAACTGGTCGGCGACGTGGACTGGAACGAGGCCCATTTCGGCTACGATCTCCTGCATGAGGACAAGGACCTCACATTCGATGAACGGGACAGCGCGCCGTTTACCCCGAAGTGCCGGGTCGTCGATCCGACCGAGTTCGACTGGCAGGATGCCAAGCGGCCCGATATTCGATGGCCCGACGTGATCGTCTATGAAACCCACGTGAAGGGTTTTACCCAACTCAATCCGGGCATTCCCAAGGAACTGCGCGGGACCTTCGAGGGCATGGGCCACAAGGCGTCTGTCGATTACATCAAGAGCCTCGGCATCACGTCGGTTGAACTGATGCCGATCCACTACTTCCCGGACGACCAGCATCTGCTCGAGAAGGGATTGCATAACTTCTGGGGTTATAACACCCTCGGCTTCTTCGCGCCGTCGCCGCGGTACTACGGTCCGAAAGGGATCCAGGGCTTCCGCAACATGGTTCGAGCCTTCCATGATGCCGGGGTCGAGGTCATCCTCGACGTGGTGTACAATCACACGGCTGAGGGCAACGAGCTCGGTCCGACCCTGTCGTTCAAGGGCATCGACAACTTCTCCTATTACCGGACAATGCCGGACCAGCACCGCTACTACATCAACGACACCGGTACGGGAAACACCGTCAACACGTCCCATCCGCGGGTTCTTCAACTCGTCATGGATTCACTCCGGTATTGGACGCAGTCCATGCATGTGGACGGTTTCCGCTTCGATCTGGGCACCATCCTGGGGCGTGAGCCGCAGGGCTTCGATCAGCGCGGTGGGTTCTTCGATGCCATCACCCAAGACCCTGTACTCTCCAAGGTGAAGCTGATCGGCGAGCCATGGGACATCGGGCCGGGCGGCTATCAGGTTGGTGGCTTTCCCCCCGGATGGGCGGAATGGAACGACAAATACCGCGACACCGTGCGGGAATACTGGAAGGGTACAAACGTCTCCACGGACTTCGCCGCCCGACTGCTGGGCTCCGGGGATATCTATGATCAGCGCGGACGCCGTCCATGGGCAAGCGTCAACTTCATCGCGGCGCATGACGGCTTCACCCTCAACGACCTGGTCTCCTACAACGAGAAGCACAACGAGGCTAACGGCGAAGACAACAATGACGGCCACAACGACAACCGCAGCTACAACTATGGAGCGGAAGGCCCGACCGACGACGAGAGCATCAACGCTATCCGCGACCGCCAGAAACGCAATTTACTGGCAACGCTATTCTTCTCACATGGCACGCCAATGCTGCTTGCCGGTGACGAGTTCGGCCGCAGCCAGATGGGTAACAACAACGGTTATTGCCAGGACAGCGATATCTCCTGGGTCCATTGGGAAGATCTCCCGGAAAGCTGCGAGGAGCTTCGCGACTTCACACGCCATCTCATCAAGCTGAGGCAGGAGCAGCCGTTGTTGCGGCGCGAGAGCTGGCGCGACGGCATGGAAGTGAACTGGTTCAATGCTGGAGGCGGTGAACAGAAGCCGGAGCAGTGGGACGAAGGTACGACCCTCGGACTGCATATCGGCCGGCGGGACCTTGAAGGCCAGGAGGGCATCTGGTCGGACGCGCTTCTGCTCTTCAACCCGTTCGAAGGCAATGTGCCGTTCAAGATCCCGCAGTTCGGCGAAGGCGGATGGGTGCTCGAACTCACCACCTCGGACCGCACAAAGCGTGGCCAGGTCATCACCAAGGAAAAGGATTTCGAACTGGAAGGCCGCAGTCTCGTTCTCTTCCGCCGTCCGTGATCGCAAACTCAGACGGTCTCATCACGAAAGGTCAGACGGGGTACGGGCTGTCTGGCCTTTCGGCGAAAACGGCTCGCAAGTCGGCAGGCTTGAGGTGGGCGCCATCAAACCGGCAAGCGCCCTTCCAACTCGGCGTAATTCAAGCTCCGCATTGCCATCCTGGCGAGGTGGACCCCGTACGTGGCCGTCAACGCAGGTGGTGGCGAGAGGTAGCGAAAGTCCGCCCGGAAACAGAGACTCGGTGGACAAGCAGATCCTGTCGCGATAGATCGAAACTCCAATCCGGAACTGGGAGGGAAATGTCTCTCCATCGCATGATCCATCGCGCAAACCATTCACCCACGTCAGACCTGACCGGCTGGCGGATTTCTCCGGCCGGAGCAATGAACCGCCAGCCCG
>JAEYTV010000337.1 GCA_023433855.1 Pseudomonadota bacterium
ACACAGTCAAGGGTTCCGTCCCGGCCCGCACCGACGTGTCGGATGAAAATTTCGACGACTGCGGCAAGAAGGGCATGAAGGATCTCGCTGAAGCTTCGTCGAAGGGCACGATGATGGGTTCGCTCGCTCATGGTTACGCCCAGCCGGCCGCCATCAAGGAAGCGATGCTGGACGTTATCACCCAGCATCTGAACGGACAGCTGACGACGGAAGCCGCGCTGAAGCGCCTCCCCGAAGCGGTCGCCGCGGCCAAGTGATGTCGGTCTGACGACGGAAATCGAAAACTGGTGGCCGGGAAGTCTCCGGCCCCTTTGCAAGTCCCGCCTTTGATCTGGTGTCCACCGGAGGGTCATGATGACGACAATCGAGCCGGTTCCTGCCTTCACCTCGCAGGACAGTTCGCGCGGGCAGGGCCGTACCCTCGCAGACGGCCTGCGCAACGCATTGCCGAAGATCGTGCTGGCGCCATCCTTCGCGATCATTCTCGTTTTCGTCTACGGCTTCATCCTGTGGACGATCTACCTGTCGTTCACGACTTCTCGGATCATGCCGGTCTATAAATGGGGCGGTTTCGACGCCTATTTCCGCCTCTGGTCACAGCCGAACTGGTATGTGGCGATGCAGAACTTGGCAGTCTTCGGCATCCTCTATATCGGCATATGCATCGCACTGGGATTGTTCATCGCCATCCTGATGGACCAGCGCATCCGGGCCGAAGGGGTGTTGAGGCCGATCTTTCTCTACCCCATGGCGCTGTCCTTCATCGTGACGGGGACGGCCTGGAAGTGGTTTCTCAATCCCGGCCTCGGCCTTGAGCATACCTTGCGCAACCTCGGCTGGGAGAGCTTCCGGTTCGACTGGCTGGTCAACCCTGACATGGCGATCTACACCGTCGTCATCGCGGGTGTCTGGCAGGCCTCCGGTTTCGTCATGGCGATGTTCCTGGCGGGGCTGAGGGGGATCGACGGGGAGATCGTCAAGGCGGCACAGATCGACGGCGCGTCGACCGTCGCGATTTATCGTCGCATTATCATCCCGCTGCTGCGCCCCATTTTCCTTTCCGCCTTCATCGTGCTCGCCCACATGGCGATCAAGTCCTACGATCTCGTCATCGCCCTGCCGGGCGGCGGGCCGGGCAACGCCACCGAGCTGCCGTCCACGTTCATGTATTCCTATACGTTCAACAGAAACCAGATGAACGTCGGTTCGGCGAGCGCAGTGATGATGCTGATGGGGATCACCGCCATCATCGTGCCTTACCTCTACTCTGAACTGCGGGAGAAGAAATAATGAGCGCGGCGAACGAAACGGTGAGCGCGGGCTCGGCGCGCGCCGCCCGCTATTTCATCTACGCTGCTTTGATCGTGCTGGCGCTCATCTATCTGCTGCCCCTCTACGTCATGCTGACCACGTCGCTGAAGCCGCTCGATGAAATCCGCGGCGGAGACATGCTGGCATTGCCGAAGGATCCTTCGATCGCGGCCTGGATCAAGGCATGGGGCGAGGCCTGTATCGGCGTCAGTTGCGTCGGCATCAAGGGTTACTTCTGGAATTCGATCAAAATGGTCGTTCCAGCCGTCGCCATCTCCACGCTGCTCGGCGCTCTGAACGGATATGTACTCACCAAGTGGCGCTTTCCCGGCCATAAGATCGTCTTCGGGATGATGCTTTTCGCCTGCTTCATCCCGTTCCAGGCCGTTCTCATCCCCATGGCTCGGCTGCTCGGCCTCATGGGGTTGTCAAACTCCACTCCGGGGCTGGTTCTGGTCCACGTGATCTATGGACTCGGCTTCACCACGCTTTTCTTCCGCAATTACTACGAGGCTTTCCCGGATGAACTCGTCAAGGCAGCGATGATCGACGGGGCAGGTTTCTTCCGCATCTTCTGGCGCATCCTGCTGCCGAATTCTGGACCGATCATCGTGGTCACGGTGATCTACCAGTTCACCAATATCTGGAACGATTTCCTGTTTGGGGTTTCCTTCGCCGGCGGGGAGGCGTCGCCGATGACCGTCGCGCTAAACAACCTCGTTTCCTCATCCACTGGCGTGAAGGAATACAACGTCGACATGGCCGCCGCCGTCTTTGCGGCGCTCCCGACATTGCTCGTCTACATCGTCGCCGGACGCTATTTCGTGCGCGGCCTCATGGCTGGCGCGGTCAAAGGTTGATCTCAGGGACACCACACATGAGCTTTCTTGAAATCAGGAACATCCGCAAGAAGATCGGAAATGTCGAGATCCTGAAGGGGATCGACATCGACCTCGAAAAGGGCGGGTTCCTCGTGCTCGTCGGCCCGTCCGGATGTGGAAAGTCCACGCTTCTGAACGCGATCGCCGGCCTGCTGCCGCCGTCAACCGGCGACATCGTCATCGACGGGCAGGTGGTGACCGACCTGCATCCGTCGAAGCGCGACATTGCAATGGTGTTCCAATCCTACGCGCTTTACCCGAACATGACGGTCGAGGAAAACATCGCCTTTGCCTTGGAGATGCGCGGTGTGGGCAAGGAGCAACGGCAGGCCGCGGTTAATCAGGTCGCCAAGACGCTGCAGATCGAGCACCTTCTGAAGCGGCGGCCTAGCCAGCTCTCCGGTGGTCAACGGCAGCGCGTGGCGATGGGCCGGGCGCTGGTGCGCCAGCCGCGGGTCTTCCTGTTCGACGAGCCGCTGTCCAACCT
>JAEYTV010000356.1 GCA_023433855.1 Pseudomonadota bacterium
GGCTCGTCGGCAGCGCCGATCCCCGGCGGGAAGGCGCGGCCGTCGGGGAGTAACACCTTCCGCGACGGTCAAGACTGCGGTACGGATCGGGCATGACCACCTTGCCCGATTTCATCCGCATCGATCCGGAAAGCCGCCGCGTGTCGCTGGACGGGCGCAACCCGGCATTCTACCGCAATCCAAACCGTGCCTACGCGCTGCTGCACCAGCACTCCCCTACCTTTTACTGGGAGGAGCAGAAACAGTGGTTTTTCACGCGCTACGATCACGTGAACGGCCTCTTGCGAGACCGGCGCTTCGGGCGACAGATCCTCCATATCGCCACTCGGGAGGAGGTCGGGCTTGGCGCGCCAGCGTCCCATCTGGAAAACTTTGATCTCGCCGAACGCTACTCGCTTCTGGAGCTTGAGCCGCCCGAACATACGAGGCTCAGGACGCTCGTGAACCGCGCATTCGTATCCCGCCATATAGAGCGGCTGCGGCCGGAGATTACCGCTTTGGCAGAAAGGCTGATCGACGGCTTCGAGGCGCACGGGCAGACGGAACTGCTTTCCTCCTTCGCCGACATCATTCCGGTCACGATCATCGCGCGAATGATCGGGATACCGGATGAAATGGGTCCGCAACTGCTTGCCTGGTCACACGCCTATGTGGGCATGTATATGTTCAAGCGGACGAAGGAAGACGAATACGCCGCCGACGAGGCTGCACGGGAATTCGCCCGCTACGTCAAGGGACTGATCACCGAACGTCGGCGCAACCCGCGCGAAGATTTGCTCACCCACATGATCCACACGGAGCATAAGGGACAATATCTCACCGATGACGAGCTCGTCTCAACGACCATTGTCCTGCTCAATGCAGGGCACGAGGCCACAGTCCATCAGATCGGCAATTCGGTTCGGGTGATCCTGGAGAGCGGCGTCTCCCCGCAAGAGGTCTTTCGCGACGAGGCGACAACGGAACTGACCGTCGAAGAGACGCTGCGTATCTGTGCGCCGGTCCATATCTTCCAGCGCTGGGCGCTGGAGGACGTGGAATTCGACGGCATCCGCTTCAAGCGCGGCGACAGGGTCAGCCTCATCCTCGCCGCCGCCAATCTCGATCCGGCGAAATTCTCCGATCCGCTCACATTCAGAGCCGACCGGCAGGAGGCGCCAAACCTGTCGTTCGGCGCCGGCATCCATTTCTGCATCGGTGCCCCGCTCGCCCGCCTCGAGCTCAACACGGTCCTGCCCATCCTGTTTCGCCGCCTCCCGGGCATGCGTATCGCCCGACCTCCCGCCGTGAAGGACGTCTACCACTTCCACGGCCTGGAACGGCTCGATCTGTCCTGGGGACGATGATCAGGCAATGACCGGTTCGCGCCTGACGCCTTAGCGGGGAGCCGGCGTGCTGAGCGACAGAAAGGGCTGCAGATCGGCTCGAGCCTTGTCAAATCGATCATAGAGCGTCCGGTCGGCGAGCGACGGTACGGTGATCAACTCGCCCGCGTCGAAGCCAGCAAGTGCCGCCTCGACCATGTCACCGACGTCCATGACTATCTTGGGGTCGACGCTGTCGAACGACCGCCCTGCCCGATCGAGAAGTTCGGTTCGGGTCAGGCCCGGCATGACGGCCTGGATTCGCACACCCGTGCCGGACAGTTCGCTGGCAAGGGATTCCGTCAGGGTGAGCATGAACCCCTTGCTGGCGGCGTAGGTCCCTGTGAAGCCCTGCGGCCACAGCGAAGCGACCGAGGCAATGTTGATGATGGCGCCCCGGCTACGGGTGACGAAAGCCTGCGCGGCTGCAACGGCAAGTCTGTTGGCAGCGGCCACGTTCAAATCAACCATCTGATCGAGATCCTCGGCCTCGGCCCGCAGCAACGGTCCCTTGGACCCGATACCGGCGTTGTTCACCAAGAGAGTGACCGAGATGTCCTCCCGCAGCCGTTTGTCGACTGCCACCACATCTGGGCGGTGCGTCAGGTCGGCCCGCAGCACCTCCGCCCTGACACCATGCTGTTTCGCCAGCCGGTCCGCGAGTGCCTGCAAACGTCCTGCGTCGCGAGCAACGAGGATAAGGTCGTAACCGCGTGCAGCAAGCTTCTCCGCGTATGTTGCTCCGATGCCGGAAGACGCGCCGGTCACCAGTGCAGTGCCAAGTTCAGAGGTCCCTGACATGATTTCATCTCCTTGTCTGGAAATTGGTGGCATATGCCACTAAATAGATGAAACCTGACAGCCGAGGCTTCAAGGGGGGCCTTCCAAATTTTCAACGCTGTGGAATCACGTCGGGGAAGCGTGCATTCTTCATCGCAGCAGCAGAACGGTATTGAAGATGGCAGACACAACAGACCACCCCAAAGACGGAATCTGGCTACATTGCAGCAACAGTGCGGTGCGCCGGGCCGCGCGGCGGCTCGGGCAGCTCTACGACCATGCCATGGGCGACGCCGGCCTTCGCGGAACGCAGTTTGCGCTTCTGTCGCAGATTGCCCGATCGGGCGACCCGACGCTCAAGGGACTCGCCGAAGCGCTGGTGATGGACCTGTCGGCCCTCGGCCACACGCTGAAGCCCCTTTTGCGCGACGGCTACGTCGAACTGATGCCGGACGAGAAGGACCGGCGGGTAAAACGCGCACGCCTTACCGCGGCAGGCGTGGCCAAGCAGCGCGAACTCACGGCCCGCTGGAAAGTGGCCCAGGAACGGTTCGACGCCGTCCTCGGCAAAGAAAAATCCGAGGAGTTGCGCCAAGCCATGGCGTTCATCGCATCCGCTGACTTCGAGAAGGCGTTCAACGAACGAGACGGACACTGAACCTTCAGATCCTGATGACGTAGCTCTTGAGCGTCGTTTCGACCACCTCCCAGGTTCCCTTGAAGCCGGGCCTCAAGACGAGGCTGTCACCTGCCTTGAGATGGACCGTCTCCCCGTCTTCTTCTGCAAGAATCGAATGGCCTGAGAGAACGTGGAAATATTCCCACTCATCATAAACGATCCGCCATTTGCCAGGCGTTGCTTCCCATAGACCGGCGTACACGCCGCCCTCTGGCTCGTCGAAGTTCCAGGTC
>JAEYTV010000374.1 GCA_023433855.1 Pseudomonadota bacterium
GCGTAGACCACGGCCAGTTGCAGCACACCTGCCAGCAGGACGCTCCAAGACAGATACCAGGCGATGGTCTGCGGATCGGCGCCGACCCAGAGGCCGTAAAGCAGAGCGCCGATCATCACCACGTTCAGGAACACCGGCGCGATGGCGGCCGCGAAGAAGTGATGCAGCGAATTGAGCATCCCGCTCATCATGGCAGTCAGCGACATGCACATCAGGTAGGGAAACATGACCGCGGCCATGCGGATAGTGATCGAGGTCTTCTCCGCATCATCGGCAAAACCGGGGGCGATCACCCACTTCACCAGCCACGGCATGGCGAGTTCCATGGCGATGGTGATGAGCATGAGCGCCGAAAAGAGGACGCCAAACACCTCTTCCGAGAAGCGCTTGGCACCGTCGACGCCGTTGGCCTCGATCTCCTTGGAAAACAGCGGCACGAAGGCTGCGTTGAATGCCCCTTCCGCAAACAGCCGCCGGAAGAGGTTCGGGAAGCGGAAAGCCGCGTAGAATACGTCGGCCATCGGACCGGTTCCAAGTGCGGCCGCCATCAGGGTTTCGCGGCCAAACCCAAAGAGCCGGCTGCCGAGCGTGGCGCCGCCGACGGTGGCAAATTTCTTCACGAGGCTCATGCCACGGTACTCGCTTGCTTGCGTGGACGCACGTCGGCTGGCGGGACCGTGTCCGTTTCCACCTTGCGGGGCCAAGTGCGGTCCGCTGCTGGACCAGGGTTCATCATCGGCCACGCCTCACGCGCTGGTCTTTGTCTTGCGCGGCGCTGGGGCCGGGGCGGGCGCGATGATTCCCGAGGGCATGCCGCTCCTGAGCTCGTCCTCCTGTTCCGACATCACCGCCTTCAGCCGCGCTGCGATACTTCCCTGGCGGTTCTCGTTCGTGATCTTCGAGCCCACCAGATCCGTGACGTAGAAGGTGTCGATGACCTTTTCCCCGAAGGTGGTAATCCGCGCGGAGTGGATGTCGAGGGACAGATCGGCAAGAACAGCGGTGATATCGGCCAGCAAGCCGGTCCGATCGAGGCATTCGACCTCGATGACTGAAAACTTGTTCGACAGTCCGTTCGAGATGATGACCGAAGGCGAGATGGTGAAGGTCTTGTTCCGCTTGCGCGATTTCGCGCGCGTCGCGATCACTTCCGGCAGACGCCTCTTGCCGGAGAGCACGTCCTCGATCATTCGGCTGATCGTCCCGGCCCGCCGGAGTTCGTCTTCGTCCACCGGGAATTCACGATTGACAAGGATGGTATCCAGAGCCCGGCCGTCCGATGTCGTGAAGATCTGCGCGTCGGCGATGTTTGCGCCGGCGGCAGCACAGGCGCCAGCGATGATGGAGAGCAACCGGGGATGATCCGGCGCCAGGACGGTGATCTCGGTGATCGCGTGGAAGCTGTCGGTCCGCACCATGGTGGCGAGCGCCTGTCCCGCCTTGTCCGCATCACGTATGAACTTCGCGTGACGGACCTGATCCTCAAGGGAGACCGACAGGAGATAGGGTTGGTAGTGCAGCTTGGAATAAGTGCGCCGATCCTTCTGGCTCCAGTCACCCAGTGCGGCGAACAGTTCGTCTTCCGCCACTTTGGCTCGCTCCTTGCGAGAAACCTCCGAGAAACCTCCGGAAAGAAGGAGTTCGGTTTCGTAGTAAAGCGTACGCAGTAGCTGACCTTTCCAGCCGTTCCAGACGCCTGGACCGACAGCCCGGATATCGCAGATCGTGAGCACGAGGAGGAGCTTCAATCGATCCATCGACTGCACCTTCTCGGCGAAGTCGGTAATCGTCTTGCGGTCGTGCAGGTCTCGGGTCTGGGCGGTCATGGACATCAGCAGATGCTGCTCGATCAGCCAGACGACCAATTCGGTCTGCTTCGGGTTAAGCCCGAGCCGCGGGCACAGCTTCCTGGCAATGCGAGCCCCGGCGATCGAATGGTCCTCCTGACGCCCCTTGGCGATGTCGTGCAGCAAGACCGCGACGTACAGAACGGTTCGATCCTCGATGCCGGGCATCAGCTTGTTGGACAGCGGATGGGTCTCGGCCGCCTTGCCCTGATCGACTTCGGACAAGGCCTCCACGGAGCGGATGAGATGCTCATCGACCGTGTAGTGATGATACATGTTGAACTGCATCATCGCGACAACCTTGCCGAATTCGGGGATGAAGCGGCCGAGCACGCCCGCCTCGTTCATTCTGCGAAGCATCAGCCCCGGATCGCGCCGCGAGGTCAGCATGGAAAGGAAGAGGCGGTTTGCTTCTTCGTTCTCGCGCACCTGATTGTCGATGAGCGACAACGTGCGCGTCATGTGCTTCAAGGCGTCGGGATGCAGCTCCAGGCCATTGATATCTGCAACATGAAAAAACCGGATGATATTGACCGGATCGCGCTTGAAGACATCCGGGTCAGCAAGCGTGATGCGCCCGCGATCCTCGACGAACTCCACCGTGCCGGGGATCTTGCGAAGCTTCTTGGTGAAACGGGAGATGACCCGTTGCGTCAGGCCCGGAGCTGCCTTTGCCTGTTGCTCCTCCAGTGCCGCGCAGAAGATTCGGGTGAGATCCCCGACATCCTTGGCGACCAGGAAATAATGCTTCATGAACCGTTCGACGGCGGACAGGCCCGGCCTCGAATGGTAGCCGAGGCTTTCGGCGATCTCTCGCTGGATGTCGAAGGACAGCCGCTCTTCCGCCTTCCCCGTCAGGAAGTGCATGTGACAGCGCACCGCCCACAGGAAATCATCTGCCTTTTCGAAGAGCAGCCATTCCTTACGGGACAGGACACCGAGCTTCACCAGTTCCTGGGTGTCGCGGACGCGATAGTAATATTTTGAGATCCAGAAGAGCGTGTGCAGGTCACGGAGCCCGCCCTTCCCCTCCTTGACGTTCGGCTCGACCAGATAGCGGGTGTCGCCAGCCTTCCGATGGCGGCTGTCACGCTCGGCGAGCTTGGCCGCGATGAACTCCGGCCCCGTGTCGGCCACAATCTCCGCGTCAAAACGGGCCTCGAGATCGTTTACCAGCGCATCGCGGCCGCAGATATACCGGCTTTCGAGGATGGCGGTGCGGATGGTCATATCGGACTTGGAAAGGCGAATGCATTCCTCCACCGTGCGGGTGGCGTGACCCACCTTGAAGCCCATATCCCAGAGGAGATAGAGGAGGAATTCGACCGACTTCCTCATCGCTTCGGAGTTTCTTTCGGGCAGAAGGAAAAGAAGGTCGATATCGGAGCCCGGCGCGAGCGTATCGCGACCGTAGCCACCGACAGCCGCCACGGCGATATCCTTCCCCTCCTGATGGATGCTCTCGACGATGATCTCATAAAGGACCGAGATGATCTGGTCCTGCAGCCAGGAGATGCGATGGGCGCAATTGAGCCCGCTGCCGTCCCTGGCGAGAAGCTGGCGGGTTTTCTGCCTGCCCTCGACGCTGGCGCGCCTCAGGACCGGCAGAAGCATGGCGCGCGTTTCAAGCTGCGGGCGATCCGTGTTCCTGACGATCGCCCTGCAATCGGACCGAAGGCGATCAACGTCGAGAAGTTCTGAAAAGTCGATATCGTGTCTGGCCATGTTATCCTGCTGGTGCCGGCCTGCCGCGCGAGGCTATAGCGCTTTCGAGCACCGTGACCAACGATTATCATCATCGGTCGTTTCAAAGTTGTTTCCTCAAGGCGTGGCGGGCAGAAGACACATGGACAGTGCCAACTCCCTGCCGTGCTCGGCCGTCGGTCAGTTGCCCAGCTGCTTCTTCAACGCATACAGCGCGTCGAGGGCTTCCCGGGGCGTCATGTCGTCAGGGTTGAGGGCTTTCAAGGCTTCCTCGATCCTGGAGGGGCCGGAGCGTCTGGCTTCCTCACGGCGAACGGCGACCTGGAAGAGAGGTAGATCATCGATAAGCTGGCTCGCAGGGTTCTTGCGATCGGAATCTTCGAGCTTGGTAAGTACATCGCGGGCACGGGCGACAACGCTGTCAGGCAATCCGGCGAGGCGGGCGACCTGAATGCCGTAGGACCGGTCGGCCGCACCAGGACCGACTTCGTGCAGGAAGATCACCTCGCCATCCCATTCCTTCACCTTCATGGTGGCAT
>JAEYTV010000423.1 GCA_023433855.1 Pseudomonadota bacterium
TATCCAGGGACTGCAGAACCTTGAGGCGGCGCTCGGCAGTGCCCGTCAGTGGCTTGTTGACCGGAAGGGTGAAGAGCGAGAAAGCCCGGACCTTGGACCGTCCCACACGGCCCCGCAGCTGATAGAGCTGGGCCAGTCCGAACATGTCGGCGCGATGAACTATCAGCGTATTTGCTGTCGGGACATCGAGTCCCGATTCGACGATCGTCGTAGACAGCAGGACGTCATACTTGCCATCGTAAAAGGCATTCATAACGTCTTCCAGTTCTCCGGCTGCCATCTGCCCGTGCGCGACGGCGACCTTCAGTTCCGGCACGTCCGACTGGAGGAAAGCCTGGATATCCGGCAGATCCGCGAGACGCGGACAGACATAGAAACTCTGACCCCCGCGATAGTGTTCGCGCATCAATGTTTCGCGGATCACCAGGGGATCGAAAGGCGAAATGAAGGTGCGCACTGCCATCCGGTCCACCGGGGGCGTAGTGATCAGTGAAAGCTCGCGGACGCCGGTCATCGCCAATTGCAGCGTACGGGGGATCGGCGTGGCCGAGAGCGTCAGCACATGGACGTCGCTTTTCAGTTCCTTCAGCCGTTCCTTGTGCTTGACGCCAAAATGCTGCTCCTCATCGATGATCAGCAGGCTCAGGTTGGCAAACTGGATGCCTGAACCGAGCAGAGCATGGGTACCGACAACGATATCCACCTTCCCCTCGGCAAGATCCCTTTTTGTCTGCGCTAGTTCCTTGGAAGACACCAGCCTCGAAGCCTGCGCTATCTTGACGGGTAAACCTCGAAAGCGATCGCGGAACGTCTTGTAGTGTTGCCGGGCCAGCAGCGTCGTCGGTACGACAACAGCCACCTGTGCGCCGTTCATGGCCGCGACGAAGGCGGCACGAAGCGCTACCTCCGTCTTGCCGAAGCCGACGTCGCCGCAGATCAGCCGGTCCATCGGCCGGCCGGCGGAGAGATCATCTCGAACCGCCTCGATGGCGTTCTCCTGATCCTCGGTCTCATCATAGGGGAACCGCGCTGCAAACTCGTCGTAAAGGCCCTCCGGCGTGGTCAGCACTGGCGCACGCCGGACCATGCGGCTTGCCGCGATTCGAATCAGGTCTCCCGCCAGGTCGAGCAGGCGCTTCTTGAGCTTCGCCTTGCGCGCCTGCCAGGCGCCGCCGCCCAACCGGTCGAGCTGCGCTTCCGCGGCGTCCGATCCGTATCTGGACAGCAGATCGATGTTCTCGACAGGAAGAAACAGCTTCGCCTCGTCGGCGTAGTGGAGTTCAAGACAGGCGCGCGGCGCGCCGGCCGCCTCGATGGTCACCAGTCCGACAAAGCGGCCGATGCCGTGTTCGGCGTGCACAACCAGGGAGCCCTCGTCCAGCCCCGTGACCTCGGTGAGGAAGTCCGCGCCGCGCTTGCGCCGCTTGCCCCGGCGCACCATACGGTCGCCCAGGATGTCCTGCTCGCCGATCACCGCGATAGCGTCGGTTTCGAACCCTGCTTCCAGGCTGAGCACGGCCGAGGCCGCTTCGCCCTTCTCGAGATTCTGGAGCGCGTCCAGGTTGTCGATCTGGCGGATCCGTTTCAGGCCGTGCTCGTCCAGCACCTGCAACAGACGATCGAGGGACCCGGCCGACCACCCGGTAATGAGGACCTTGGTACCGTCGGCGCGTTTATCGGCAATATGCTTCACCACCAGGTCGAAGACGTTTGCCCTCTCGTCGCGATCTTTATCATCCACCTGGCTCTTGGCCCACCGTGGTCCCGGACGCGCGTCGAGCGTCACCACCCGGCGACCTTCCGTGTCCATCTCGTTGAACGGCGTCAGGCGTATTGCGTTCGCAGCGTCGAGTGCAGATGCAAAGGCGCTGCCGTCCAAATAAAGCTGGCCCGGCGGCACCGGCTTGTACGGCGCAGACTGTGTTGCAACCCCTTTCGCCTGCATGCTGTTTTCTCGTCGCGCGTCGTAATAATCGAGGACGAGCTTGGACCGTTCGGTGGCAGCGTCGCGCGCGGTGTGATCGGTAACGATCCGAAAACCGGAGAGATAGTCGAAGGCGGTTTCGAGCCGGTCGTAGAAAAGGGGCAGCCAATGCTCCATGCCGGCATATCGCCGTCCTTCGGAGACGGCTTGGTAGAGGGTGTCGTCACGGGTGGCGGCGCCAAAAAGCGCCAGGTAGTTCGTGCGGAAGCGACTGATGGTGTCGGGGGTCAGCGACACCTCGCTCATGGGGTTGAGTTCAAGTGCACGCGCCTTGCCCGTCGTGCGCTGGCTTGCGGGGTCGAAGGAACGGATCGTCTCCAGCGTATCGCCGAAGAAATCGAGCCTCACGGGTTCCTCCGTCGCGGGAACGAATACATCGAGAATGCCACCGCGGACGGCGAACTCCCCGACTTCCCGCACCGTCGGAACTCGCTCGAAGCCATTTCGCTCCAGGCGCGCGGCGATATCGTCCATGCGGATCTGGTTGCCTGGCCGAGCGGAAAACGCGAGGCTTTCAATGACTTCGGCCGGCGCGATCTTCTGGAGCATCGCATTCACGGTGACGAGCACGATCGCCGGGTGCGGCTTTTTTCGATGGGAGATGAGTCCTGAGAGCGCGGCAAGTCTGCGGGCGGAGACATCAGCACTGGGAGAGACCCGGTCGTAAGGCAGACAGTCCCAGGCGGGCAGCGTCAGAACGGGGATCTCCGGAGCGACGAAGGACAGCATCTGCTCCAGATCTGGCATTCGCTGACCATCGGACATGATGTAGGCCACGGAGTGTCCAGCGCGTGCAAGCTGGGCGAGCAGCAGCGGCTCCATGCCGGGCGCCACGTTGCTTACGGTCAGCGGCCTTTCCACCGCTGCGATTTTCTTGACGTCGAATCCAGGGATCATCGGTTGTTTACGAATCTCTCGTTCAAGGAGGCTTCAGTGACCGGGCTAAAATCCGGCTTGTAGGCGGCGAGGCGCTGGAAGAGCGGAGTGTTCAGATGTTCCGGAAGTGCGCTCGCACCGGTGATCCAGGCATGAAGATCATGATCGTCTTCGTTCATGATTGCTTCAAACTCATCGAGCTCAGTCTCCCCGAGCCTCGATATCTCGGCTTCCGCAAAGCTGCCGAACACGAGATCCATCTCGCGGATCCCGCGGTGCCAACAGCGATAAAGGATGCGCCTGCGGCGCGGGTCCAGATCCGCGCTGGTGCGCGCTAGTCCAGTCATGGGCTTGTTCCTGTTTGCGGTTCATATAAGGTTCTTTTCCTTCGCCGTCACCTTGCCAAAGGTGCAAAAACCGTCGCATTTTGCAGCCATGCGCCCCGACATCCTCGACCCATTGTTCTCGCCCGTTGCATCGCTTTCTGGCGTCGGCCCCAAGCTCGCCGAACTGATCGCCCGGGTCACGGGGCGTGAGGATGCAGACGACTGCCGGGTCGTCGACCTTCTGTTTCACGCGCCCTATTCGCTTATCGATCGGCGAAACCGTCCTGGCATCGCTCTTGCGCCGCAGGGAGCGATCGTCACGATCGAGGGGCGGGTGGACCGGCATCAACCGCCGCCGCGCGGCAAGCCGAACGTCCCTTACCGGGTATTCCTGCACGACGACACCGGGGAACTTGCACTGACGTTCTTCCGGGCGCGGGGCGATTGGCTGGAAAAGGCCCTTCCCATCGACGAGATGGTCATGGTGAGCGGCAAGGTGGACTGGTTCAACGGCCGTCCTTCCATGGTCCATCCGGACTTCATGGTGAAAGCCTCGGAGGCGCAGAACCTCCCCCTCGTCGAACCGGTCTACCCCCTTACGGCCGGGCTGTCGCCGAAGGTGCTGCGAAAGGCCATCGACGGCGCGGTTGCAAGGCTGCCTTCGCTGTCTGAATGGGCGGACGCCAGCCTTACGTCACGCGAAGGCTTTCCGTCCGCAGCGGAAGCCTTTTCTCGACTCCATGAGCCACGCGATGAAGCCGACATAGATCCGAGGTCGCCGGCGCGACGCCGGCTGGCCTATGACGAATTGCTCGCCGGTCAGGTGTCCCTTGCGCTGGTCAGGCAGCGTTTGCGAAAGGTCCCCGGCGTTCCCATCCGCGTGAAGGGTGAGCTTATCGCGCGACTGATCTCGTCCCTTCCCTTTTCGTTGACGCCAAGCCAGCGCGCCGCGGTGGACGACATCCTCGCAGACATGACGGCCGAAGAACGCATGCTGCGCCTTCTACAGGGCGACGTCGGGGCCGGGAAAACCCTCGTGGCCTTGCTCGCCATGGCTGCCGCGGTCGAGGCCGGCGGGCAGGCCGTGCTCATGGCGCCCACCGAGATCCTCGCGCGCCAGCACTACGCAACCATCACAAAGCTCACCGAACCACTCGGCCTGACAGTCGATGTTCTGACAGGCAGGGTCAAGGGGCGTGAGCGGGAACAGATCGTCCAGCGCATAGCCTCGGGCGAAGCGCAAGTTGTCATCGGAACCCATGCGCTCTTGCAGGACGCGGTCAACTACCACAACCTGCTGCTGGCGGTTGTCGACGAGCAGCACCGCTTTGGCGTCCATCAACGCCTGCGGCTGACCGCCAAGGGGACATCGCCGCACATGCTGGTAATGACCGCGACGCCAATCCCGCGCACGCTTGTTCTCGCCGCCTTCGGCGACATGGACGTCTCCAAGCTCACCGAAAAGCCTCCGGGGCGCAAGCCGATCCAGACCGTCACGATCCCCAGCGAGCGGATCGGCGATGTCGTTCACCGGCTGCAAAGCGCGATAGCCGAAGGAAAGAAGGCGTACTGGATTTGTCCCCTGGTGGAGGAATCGGAGGTGTCCGAGTTGATGTCGGCGGAAGAGCGGCATGCCGTCCTCGCCGGTCAGCTTGGGCCTGAGAATGTCGGCCTCGTGCACGGCCGCATGAGCGGGCCGGAGAAGGATGCCGTCATGACCGCCTTCAAGCTCGGGGAGCTTCGGGTCCTGGTCGCCACCACGGTTGTCGAGGTTGGTGTCGATGTACCGGACGCGACGATCATGGTCATCGAACACGCAGAACGCTTCGGGCTCGCACAGCTCCACCAGTTGCGCGGGCGGGTCGGACGCGGCGACGCGGCGTCGACCTGCATTCTCCTCTATAAGGGACCATTGAGCGAGGCTGGCCGCGCGAGGCTTTCGATCCTGCGTGACAGCGAGGACGGATTTCTCATCGCCGAGGAAGATCTCAAGCTCCGCGGCGAAGGTGAACTTCTGGGGACGCGTCAGTCCGGTACTCCCGGCTTCCGGATCGCCAGCCTGGAGGCTCACGCCGACCTTCTGGAAATTGCCCGCAAGGACGCAGCCTACCTGCTGGAGCGAGATCCGGATCTGACATCCGAGCGCGGCCAGAACATGCGGGTGCTCCTTTACCTCCATCGGCGCGATGAAGCGATCAGGTTCCTCAGGGCCGGATGATCTGGTCCGGGGCTAGGGGCGGCGGCAGAACCGCTGCAGGCGTGCCATCACCCGGCTTATATTCCGGCGCAATGAGCCCCCCAGAGATCAGGAGCTTAGCCCCCTCTTCAGGCGTCATGTCCAGCATGATGATCTTGCTCTTCGGGACAAACATCAGGAAGCCAGCAGTCGGGACCGGCGTCGGCGGGAGGAATACGCCGACCATCTCTTCCCCATCCGCGTTCAGCTTGGCCGCTATCTCGCCCTGCGCATCGCCGGAGATGAACACCAGTGCCCATGTTCCGGGACTCGGGAATTCAATCAGTCCGCATCTCTTGAACGATGTGGATTGCTCCTTGAGCACCGTTTCCAGGATCTGTTTGACGCTCCTGTAGATCGTTCTGACGAGCGGCATGCGATGGAGGATCGACTCGCCGAAGTTGACGATCGAGCGGCCAATCAGATTCTTTCCCAGAAAGCCGATGATGGTGATGAGGGCCACCGCTATGACGAGGCCGGTGCCCGGAATGGTGATATTGAAGTAGTACTGAGGATCGTAGCGCTGGGGGATATAGGGCGTCACCCAACTGTCGGCCCAGTCGATAAAGGTGAAGGTCAGCCAGATCGTGATAGCCAGGGGCGCACAGATGATCAGCCCGGTGAGGAAATTGTTCCTGAGGCGGCCGGCCAGCGATATTCGCTCTGGACTGTCGCTCATTCTGCTTCCCTGACCTGCCTCAAGCACTGCCGCATCCGTTTGGAGGCGACAATGCCCAATAGGTTGCTGCGATGCAAGGGAAAGCCGCCGGGATCACTCGACGGTGACGGATTTCGCAAGGTTCCTAGGCTGATCGACGTCCGTGCCCATGAATACAGCGGTGTGATAGGCAAGCAGCTGTACCGGCAGGGAGAAGATCATAGGCGCTATGATCTCGTCGACTTCAGGCAGCACGATCGTCGCCATGGTGGGGAGCTTCGAAGCGGCTGCTCCCTTCTCGTCGGTGATGAAGATAATCTTGCCGCCTCTTGCCGCGACTTCCTGCATATTGGAGACGGTCTTTTCGAAGAAGCGGTCATGCGGCGCGATGACGATCACCGGCATGTTTTCGTCGATCAACGCGATCGGTCCGTGCTTCAGCTCGCCGGCCGCATAACCCTCGGCATGGATATAGGAGATTTCCTTGAGCTTGAGGGCCCCTTCGAGTGCGAGCGGGAAGCTCGTTCCCCGGCCGAGATAGAGCACGTCCTTGTAGCGGGAAAGATCCCGGGACAGAGTTTCGATCTGCGGCTGGACCTCGTGAAGCACGCGGCTCATGATGCGTGGCATCTCCATGAGATGCCGAACAAGCTCCTTTTCCTGGAAGGCCGTGAGGGTGCCACGGGCCTTGCCGGCGCTGATCGAAAGAGCGGCCAAAGCGGCCAGCTGACAGGTGAATGCCTTGGTCGAGGCGACGCCGATCTCGGGTCCGGCGAGGATCGGGAACACGACGTCTGCCTCCCTTGCGATCGTCGATTCGTTGACGTTCACGATCGCGCCGATCTTCAGCCCGTGATCCTTGCAATATCTCAGCGAGGCGAGTGTATCCGCCGTCTCGCCCGACTGCGAGATGAACAAGGCCGCCTGCGTTGGCGCCAGTGGCAGTTCCCGGTAGCGGAATTCGGAAGCGACATCAGCCTCCACCGGCAACCGTGCATAGCGTTCGAACCAATATTTGCCGACGAGGCCAGAAAGATACGCCGTGCCGCAGGCGGACATCACCAGGCCGGATATGCCGCCAAAATCGATCGCCGTCTGGCTGGTTTTCACCGTGCCGGTCGGAAAATCGATGTAATGGCTGAGAGCACGGGAGATGATCTCGGGCTGTTCATAGATCTCCTTCTCCATGAAGTGACGATGGTTGCCCTTGTCCACCAGGAAGGCCGTGACCTGCGAGATCTGGCTGTGGCGCGTCACCGGTTTGCCGTCGTAGTCGATGATCTCGACGCTGTTGTTGGTCAGGATCGCGCAGTCGCCATCGACAAGATAGGTGATCTCGTTGGTGAACGGCGACAGAGCGATCGCATCCGAACCGAGAAACATCTCTCCCCGTCCGTGCCCGATCGCCAGCGGCGGACCCGACCGTGCCGCCATGATCGTCGTCGGATCATCCTGGAACATCACGGCGAGGGCATAGGCTCCGCTTACCCGATTCAGCATGGCCAGCATGGCTGAGCGATGGTCGAGACCGACGCGCCGATAGTGGGCGAGAAGATGGGCAACAACCTCGGTATCCGTCTGGCTTTCGAAAACCGCCCCCTCGGCGAGCAGTTCTTCCTTCAGTTCGGAGAAGTTCTCGATGATGCCGTTGTGGACGACGGCTATGCCGTCGACAAAATGGGGATGCGCATTGGCTTCATTCGGCACGCCATGGGTTGCCCAGCGCGTGTGGGCGATGCCGATCGTTCCCGGGAGCGGATGTTCATCGAGCTTCTTCTCGAGGTTGAAGAGCTTGCCTTCCGCACGGCGGCGGGCGAGCTTCCCGTGGTCGATCGTGGCAACGCCCGCGGAATCATAGCCACGGTATTCCAGCCGGCGCAGGGCCTGGACCAGCCTTTCCGCGACCGGCTCTTTTCCAACGATCCCGACAATCCCGCACATGAACCACCCTCTCCTAGTATAGAGACCCGCGCGGTGTCCTATCCGATCGGCTCTTCCGCGCAACCAGCCGCCCGGTCACTTTCGATGACTTACCGTAACGCACCGACGTTAGGAGCCGCTCGACGCCTTCTTCGCTGCCTTGAACGCCAGCGCGCGCTCGCGGATCGCCCTGGCGCGTTCCGGTTTGACTTCCTGGCGTGCGCGGCCCAGCGCGAGGGCATCATCCGGCACATCTTCGGTGATCACGCTCCCGGAGGCAATGTAGGCGCCATCTCCGATCGAAACCGGAGCAACCAGCGAGGAATTCGAACCTATGAAGGAATTTGCCCCGATGCGGGTCACGTGCTTGTTGATCCCGTCGTAGTTACAGGTGATCGTGCCGGCGCCGATATTGGCGCGCGATCCCACGAATGCGTCGCCTATATAGGTCAGGTGGTTGACCTTGGCGCCCTCGCCGATTTCCGAGTTCTTTACCTCGCAGAAGTTCCCGACCTTGGCGTGGACGAGCAGGTTTGCACCCGGCCGCAGGCGTGCAAAGGGGCCGACTTCCGCGTCAGCACCTATCCGCGCGCCTTCGATATGGGAAAACGAATGGATGGTGGCGCCCGCGCCCACGGTGACACGCGGGCCGAAAAAGACGTTTGGCTCGATCACGGCGTCCTGGGCGATCTCCGTGTCATAGGACAGGAACACAGTCTCGGGTGCGATCATGGTGACGCCGGAGAGCATCAGCTCGTGCCGGCGGCGGTCTTGCCAGAGCCGTTCAAGCACCGCCAGCTCGGCGCGATTGTTGCAGCCGGCAACTTCCGTCTCCGGAGCGTCGACAACGACGACCTTGCCGCCCCTCGCCCGTGCGATCTCGACGATATCCGTCAGGTAATACTCGCCCTTGGCGTTGTTGTTGCCGATCTTGTCGAGCAGCGCCAGCGCCTTGCGTCCATCGATGGCCATCAGTCCGCTGTTGCACCAGGTGATGGCACGTTCTTCCGGAGTGGCGTCCATCTGTTACCCGATCGCCGTCAGCTCACCCAGTCTCATATACA
>JAEYTV010000441.1 GCA_023433855.1 Pseudomonadota bacterium
GAAATATCCCGCGCCGTCGTCCCAAAGCCAGGTGCGGTTGCCGTAAAGGTCGTGGATGTCTTCGACGGTCAGCGGTCGGGTTTCCGATACCTGCGCGCCACGCGGTTCTTCCACCATATCTGCCGCCTCGACGGCGTTTGTCGCGACCAGCGAAAGTAAGAATCCGCCAGCTCCGGCGAATAGGGCGAACGAAATCCTGGGCATTGGCGTCGCCTCTCTATGAATATTTGGTAATGTACTCATAACACGCAGGCCAAGATTCCCGCAAGGACGATAGCCTCTTTGGCCTCATCCTTGGAAATCACACCCTTTCCGTGGGTGCTTTGGTCTGCCTGAAAAATATTCGCCCGAGCCCATTAGAGTATCCCGGAAGAACTCTGTCGCGGCAGTCGGGGAACTCAGCGATTACCCAGCATCTCTAGCTCCGGGCGGCTGGGGCGTGATCAGTTCCCGAGGCAGCATCTTTCGGGGACCACCAGATCTTTTAGTTTTCGGTGGCCATGTTGACGAGCTTCTGCCCGGTCTTCTGAAGCGGCAGGATTACCGAACGACGGTTGTCCAGGACCAGGTGTTCTGCATCCGTCTTCACGACAAGAACCGTACGGCTTGCGCCGCTTCTGGTCGGGACGACCGCCAAGCGCAGGGCTGCAGGCGGCCAACCGGGCGCGATAAGCGCGTGCTGCTTGGCCAGGGCATATTCCTCGCAGTCTCCCGTGGTGACGCCCCGCCGCCATTCATAGGTGACATCCGGAACATTATCCGATCGTTCGATTCACCGAGCGATTCACTGATCCAAGTTCGGCATCGCGGGAAGGTGTCAGCCGGCCCCAGGGAGCGCCGCCGGACGGACAGCGATCCTTGAGGCAGGGCCTGATAACCCGCCGGCGGTGAATCGGCCGGGACCAACACGGCTGAAACGTAGAGAGAGCACGGCGAACAGCCGACTGAAAGCGTAGCGAATGGGCATGGCACCAGCGCTCTATCCCCGTCGCGACGCGAGCTTGTTGAGGCCGATCAAAGACATCCGGATTTTTCGCGGCGACGCCGTGCGACAGCAGCGGAGCGTTTTCCGGAGGGTCCGCGTGGTGCCTAAGTCTGTGATGAGGGAGCAGTCGCCTTTCCGAGTAGACACGGCAGCGTCGTTGTCAGAGACGGCGGTCACAGGTTTAGTTGATCAGACGCAATGACGGGATCGTCCGACTGGAACATCATCAAGCAGAACTTCTGGACCGTAACCTATAGAAACTGAACGAGGCGATTGTGTCAGCTTCAATTCCTTCGCCGCGACGGGACTGGTTGCAGCTCTCTCGCTTGCGACAGCATCGGTGGATGCAATGGCATGCTCCCGCATACTCTCGAACGCCAACGGTCAGGCGAGGGTCATCGCTCGAACCATGGACCTGGATCGCCCCGATCACGACCAGATAGCAGTATTTCCGCGGGGAATGAGCCGCGTTTCGGACACAGGAGATGGCAAGCCGCTCAAATGGACCTCCAAGTATGGCAGCGTTGGGGTGGTTACCGGAGGCAAATCGACACCGGGCGGCATGAATGAGAAGGGGCTTGTCGCCAACACGCTTTATCTTACCGATACCGAATATGAGGACCCCGATGATCGCCCCGGCCTATCCAACCTAATATGGGCTCAGTACGCCCTCGACAAGTTCGGTACCGTCAGCGAGGCACTGGAAGGGCTGGAGTCCGTCCGGGTCGTTTCTTAAGCCTTAGGCGGGACCGACTGGCCTATGCATCTTGCGATCTCGGATGCCGAAGGAGATTCGGCAATCATTGAGTACGTCGACGGTAAGAAGGTGGTCCATCATGGAAAGGAATTCACCGTGATGACCGACGAACCTCCATTGGAAACTCAGCTCAAGAACCTTCGGAATTACGAGCTCTTTGGAGGCACAAAATCTCTGCCCGGCGACATCGATCCAAAGAGCCGTTTTGTCCGGGCTGCTACTTATCTGAAGACTTTGCCGCCAGCCAATAGCGTGCAGCAGACTGTAGCCGACGCCCAGTCGCTCGGACGCAATGTGGCAGTCCCGCGTGGAGCGGTGGATACGACCGTCAATGAGGCCGAGGACACCTCGCCGACGCTGTGGTTCACGTTGTCGGACTCCACGAACAAAGACTACATCTTCCACTCTGCCGCTTCTCCCAACGTGTACTGGGTTGATCTGGAAGAGATCGACTTTGATGCCGCTGACCGCCAGAAAACGTTGGACGCCTACGACACTTCGCTCGTTGGCAATATCACCGAAAAGCTCGGCATTAGGTAGCAAAAACCACCAGACTTGAAATGGCATCCCGACTACCCTGGTTTCCGGTGAAAACGGAGCCTCGAATGAGTGTAGCGTACGAGTTGAAGCAGAAGCGAGCCGCCTTGATTGACAGGCTGCAGCAGCTTGAAAGGGAACGGGCCGACGTTCAGGAACTGATGAGAGCGCTGGAGCGCGTGATCCTGAGCTATGAGCCTGACTTCCAAGCATCGTCACTGCCGGGATCAGGTCGCGGTGGTCGGTCTCGTAAGGCAAAGCCGTCGTCATCCGAGGTGAAAGCGGCGATGGGCGGCGTAAACAAGCGCCAAGCCGTCTTGGAGGTCCTGCGCGAAGCAGGAGAACCGATCTCGGTGACCGACTGCGCTGCGAAGCTCGCCTCCAAGCTCGGAATCCCGAGCGAGCCACAGAACCTCTCAGACATCGCACACCGCCTGTCGGCGGTCCTGACCCAATTGACGACTGCGGGACGCGTGCGGCAGTCCGGCCAGTTCGACGGCCGTAACGTTCTCTGGGAGATCGCCGCTTAGTCTTCCCAGATGAGGTCCGGCGGTTTGTTACCCTGCCAGTATCCGCAGAGATAGCGCGACGTCGGGCGAGACAGTGCCTTGCCCAGCACCTGGAACGTATGACTGCGATTGCTTAACTGCCGGCAATCCTCGCGCCACGCTAGCTCGGCCACGTACCAGTCGAAGTACTTCAACGAAAACCGATGGTGGATGCCGACATAGGCCCGCTGAACCCGCGAGAAGAAACTCTCGACCTGGTTGGTGTTCGTGCCATCGTCGGTCTGATAGGCCTTGGAGTGGTTGACGCGTTGCAGCTCGTTCAGGCCAGCCAGGTCGTTATAGCTACCATGCTCGTCCGCGAAGACCGTCGCCTCCCGCGACACGTGATCCCGGACGGCCGCCCAGGCTGCGTTGCTGTCTTCGTCTCGGATGATCCGGGTGAACGTCTGCCCTCCCAGTCCGCGCCGGCGGATCGCAAGAGCGCACAGACGCTTCATGTTCTGGTATTTCTTGAGGCGACGATCGATGCGATCCTCGGCCTTGTTTTCAGGACGGATGTGGCCGCCAGCGTACTTGCCGTCAATCTCGACCTCGCCATCGAGCACCATCTCCTCCCTGCGCCACGCGATGGCCTCGCGTAGCTTCATCAGGAGGACCCAGGCGGTCTTGTATTGGACGCCGATCTCGCGAGAGAGCTGGAGCGCCGCCTTACCTTTCACCGAATTCGCCGAGAACCAGACGGCGATGAGCATTTTCTTGAAGCTCAGCTTGCGTGCATGAAACACCGTGCCTGATGTCACGCTGAACACGGTCTTGCAGGTCTTCTCGGTGCATTTGAAGCGGTTGCGGCTCATCGTGTGGCAGCGCAACGTTCCGCACTTGGGGCAGTAAGGCTCGCCCTTCGTCTCGTGCCAGCGCAGGCGCTTAAACCAGTTGTAGGCAGTCGTATCCCGCATCTTGGCGAGATCGAGCACCGTCAGCGTTCGGCACTCTGGCGACAGCAGGAAATGCTGGCCCTTGGGCGTGTCGTCGGGGTTCGCCATGGCTCAACCCCTCCGCAATCCGGAGTAAGGTCGGGCGTATTTCCAAGCCCCCGCCC
>JAEYTV010000451.1 GCA_023433855.1 Pseudomonadota bacterium
ATTCTGTTGTCAGGAAGATGACCGGAACGCCCATGTGAGCCGGCATCTTGCGCAGCTCGCGGATCATTGTCAGCCCGTCCATGTTGGGCATGTTGAGGTCGGTGACGATCAGATCGAACTGGCTGGCATTCAGCTTCGCGATGCCATCCATGCCATCGACCGCTTCGGTGACCTGGTATCCAGCATTGCTGAGGGCGACGCGGGTCGTCAGGCGGATGCTGGCGGAATCGTCAACGGTGAGAATGGTGGCAGTCATTGAGTTATCCCTTGATGAAGCCAGAACTTTGAATCCTCGGCGGATAAAGCCTCAAGGAAGCCAGCGCGCCCGAGAACTTCGAGCACAGAGCCCGTCGCCGGTTCCGCAAGCCTCAACGGTTTACCGGCCTTGGCAGCATGCACCCGCGCTGCTTCGATGAGCTGGATGAAGCTGATATCCGCCTGGCAGCCATCCGGGATTTCTAAAGTTGCGGAATGGTTTGCTTCCATGAAATGAAGGATTTCATCGCGAACAGCCGCGACCGAGCGGACGGTCAGATTCTGCGGCAGACAAAGACTGTCCTCTTTCTTGCCCGAGACGGCCATATTCGCTCCAGTATAATTTCGCAGATGCTGAAATCCCTGTGCGAAGATGGGGTTACATCCCTAACGAGACGTTAAAAGCGCGCGGCGAATTGTCGCGGTGCAATAGTGATAGGTCGGATCTTGCATCGACAGACCCCCGGAAAATTAACCACGACTTCGGAAACGCAAGCGGTTGTTCTGCTTGAATTAACTCCTGTCCGTCAGCCTTGGCGACGTGGGGCGCGCATATTGCCGATGGTTAGGCAGTTTGTCCCGCAGCGGCACAGGCGAACTGGACCGCTGTTTCGACTAAGCAGAGGCCTGATGGCCTGAAAGGTGATGTGGAGTGGGCGCCCAGGCATTCATTTTCGAGGCTCCGGACAAAGCGGCAGAGATGTCTTCCTTTCTTGGAAGAATGGAGACGGCACGATCACGGCTGGAGGAACGGTTTCTCGAAGGCGGCGCAGCATTGTTGTCGATCCTCGACGTACTGAACAAGCTGATTGCATCGCTGGACGAATTGACCGGCTCCCTTGACGAAACAACGGCGAGCGCCACGGTGGCGGAGTTGAAGAGCACCGTCGATAAGCTATCGCGCCTGACTGAGCTTGAAGCTGTCCGACAGGCGGGTTTTCAAGAAATAGCAACCGCGGAACGCACACTGCAGCCTCAGATCGAGGGCATGCAGGAGACGCTGCGGTATCTGCGCACCTTTGCAGTCATAGCCAAGATCACCGGCGCCGGCATCGCGGACTTCTCGGGGTTCGCCGAAGAGATTCTTCAGAGGATTCAGGCAGGCACGCGCGAGGTCGACGACTTCGCCACAAAGCTGAGTACACTTGATCGGGGATTGGGGCCAGTTCTGGTAAAAGGCAGGGCGATCCTGGCCGAATACGATCAGCAAGTACCGCAGATAGTGGCGCGTTTGTCGAGCGGTTCGGACGAGATCGCCCGGCAGCGCAAGCTGCTAGGCGATCGCGCGGCCCGTGTCCGCGCAATCGCCGGGGGAATCCAGACGAAGCTCGCTGCAACTCTCTCGGCGATGCAGATCGGCGATATAACCCGTCAGAGGATCGAGCATTGCCAGTCAAGTTTCGAGATCCTCTCCGACTACCTGCACACGTCCGGCAGCCAGCTCCAGGATGATCAGCGCGGCAACCTTTCACGGACGGTCCGTCATCTTGTCGCGCGCCAACTGGAGCAGGCGATCCATGACTTCGATCGCGATACGGCCAAGATCGTGGTAACGGTGGCGAGCTTCCGCTCCGACCTGTCGGAGATCGATGCGCTCAGGGCCACGATGACCCAACCTGGCGACCAGGACGCCGACAATGCCTTCCGCGAACTGGAAACCGGCGTGGCGGCGGCTCGCAGTGCTGTGCGCGACATCGAGGACGTCGCCCGGGCCGCGGGGGAGCTTGGCCATTCCACGGCCAACATCGTCCGCGAGCTGCTGGACGGCATAGGCATCGTGAGGGCTGTGCGAACCGACATCCACTACATGGCACTCAATACCAATCTCCGCTGCGGCAAGATCGGCGAGGAAGGCAAGGCGGTCAATGTCGTGACGGCGGAGCTGAGGAATTTCGCCGCGCAGCTTGACGAGAATGCCGAACATATCCTGACGGAGCTACAGACGCTGGAAGCCGCATCCGAGAAGTTGAACAACGGCGGGGTTGACGTAACGCAAGACAGTCTCGATGCCCGCCTGGCCGCAGCCCTGGAAAACATCCGCGCCGTTGGCGACCGCATGGATGCACAGATGGAAGCGTTGGACGAGCATGGCCGCGCAGCGGTGGGCGAGATGGACCGCTCGCTGTCCCGCCTGAACTTCAATGCGGAATTGGGTGACGTGCTGCGCGCGTGTGCCGACGAACTTGCGTTGCGCGACGACATGCTGCAGATGCCCGCGATAGACGAGGCGGCTGCAGATCTGTGTGACCGGATCGCGCGGCTCTATACCATGGTCGCCGAACGGGAGGTCCACGCAGAAGTTCTCGGGGTCGCGCCGCCGTCGGAAGGGGCGGTGAAACCGGGTCTTATGTCCGACGAGGATATCGACGACGCACTTTTCTGATAGGCGGATGATTGAAGCCATGGTCACGCGTCACATGCGTCCCGATGATTTTGCCAGATCTCGAGAAGATTACCTGACTGGTGCAGCAGGCTCGGAAGCCACAAATATGGTTCTCCTGCCTTGACCTTTGACCCAGTGTCGGTCATTTGGACCGCCTTGCTTGATGTGGCGCTTCGATCGGGACGAACCCCGCCAGCGCTCTTTGAAGAGAAACAACATGACCAAGGCTACTTCCTCGGCGCCCTCCCAGCGCATGCTCCGCGTTGGCGAACAGGTTCGCGCCGCCATCACCCAGGTCCTGCAGCGCGGTGAAGTCCGCGACGACCTGATCGAGAAGACAGTGATCTCCGTGTCTGAAGTTCGCATGTCTCCCGATCTGAAAATCGCCACCGCCTACGTCACGCCGCTCGGCATGCCCGATCACCAGGCGGTTATAGATACCTTGAACCGGCATTCGAAGTTCATCCGGGGCCGCATCGGCGCACAGTTGAGGCAGATGAAATACATGCCGGAAGTACGCTTCCGCGATGACACCAGCTTCGACAACTACAAGAAGATCGATGATCTCCTCCGCTCGCCCGAAGTCCGTCGGGACCTGGACGGCGACGACACAGACGAAAAGTAACCAAGAGAACGCATGTCCAAACCACGCAAACCCAAAGGCCGGGCGGTCTCCGGCTGGCTGATCCTCGACAAGCCCGTTGATTTCGGCTCCACCGAAGCCGTCTCCAAGATCAAGTGGCTGTTCAACGCCCAGAAGGCTGGCCATGCCGGCACGCTCGATCCGCTGGCCTCGGGCATGCTGCCGATCGCGCTCGGCGATGCCACCAAGACCGTACCCTACGTGATGGACGGCCGTAAGATCTACGAATTCACCGTGACCTGGGGCGAGGAGCGCTCCACCGACGAGCTCGAAGGCGGGGTGACCGCTGCGTCCGACAAGCGTCCAGCGGAAGACGAGATACGCGCGCTGCTGCCAAGATATACC
>JAEYTV010000474.1 GCA_023433855.1 Pseudomonadota bacterium
GTTGTACCTCAGGACTACGTGCTTGCTGTCCCGTGGGCGGTCTTCGTACCGAAGGGAGCAGCCAATCCTCGTGGTGCACGCAGCCTGCTTCATGGCCTTATTGCGCCGCAAAGCGGAAGGGCCTTCTCGGCTGTTGGTTTCGAAATTCCCGATGACCTTCAGGGGCTTGAAAGCACCCAGAGAATTGAATTGGGGCCTGAGCTCCTCGTTTTCCGGGATATGATCAAGCGCAGCAAGTTTCTGGACGCGTGGTTCCAGGCTGTCGTGGATTGAAAGCTACCATGCGCCGCTCTCTCCTGGTGCCAACTGGAGAAGCTTAGTGTCCGCTTCTCCGCTCAAGTTCCGCCAGATCCAGCGCTTGGCTGCCGGTCAGGGGTGGGGTCGGTCCGTCGACGATCACGTTTCCGGCGAGCAGGGCTGCGTCGACCGCAGGGAGATCGTCATGAGTCGTCCAGGCCATCCTGCCGTGCTCCGCCGCGAACAGTTCGCCCGGTTCGAAGGCGCGGGCGTTCATCGCGACCGCGCTTGCGGCGTACAAACCGTGGCGAAGCGCGTCCAGCGGAGTTTCAGTTCCGCTAGCATCCTTTAATGGCAACTATCGAAACGAGGAAACAGAGGCCCCGGCTCTCCGTTCCTTGCCTGCCGTCGAGAACGATGAGCAAGGTGGATGCTTGGGTATCTGTTGACTTGCCGATCCGGCTCGGCAGCGGTCAATCGGGTCCGGAGCATCTGAGTTAGGTTCCGCAGAGGGTCAGCCAAGCGACCCCGCCGAAGCAGAAAGGAGTTGCGACCAGTGCTGCCGCCCACACATAGGCAGAGAGTTCACGAAAGAAGCCGGAGGTTGTCTCGTTCTGCAGATCCCGCCGGGCAAGCCGCCTGTTTTTTAGGAACAGCAGCAGCATCGTCATCGAAGCGACTGCAACCGAAAGACTGAGGACCGCTCGCAGAAGGGGCGGGTCGGAAGCGACCGCTGCTATATTGTCACCGGAAAAATGACATCCGGTTGCCTGCGCAGCGTAAAGCAGAACGAAGATGATGCTCCACATGACAAAGCCAGCGATGAGTGAGATGAGCGGAGGGATGTTCATGGCAAGGATCCGCTGGCAAGGCTGCCGAACAGAATAGGCGTTAACAATGACATCATGCCAATCGCTGCCGAGTATGTCTGCCAGAGATTTGATACGCGCAGATCCAGATTTCGTCGCGCTGACACGTACCCGCGGCGAATACGCCATACGCCATAGCCGCACAGGACGGCGCCTATCCCGCAATGAAGTGCTGCATAGATGAAAACCACGAGAAGAGTAGCAGCCACTGCATGCTCCGTTGGATCGGTAAGACCAGTGAACGAGAGCCAGACAAATCCGATCGCGCTTGCAAGTTGAGCGAACACGCAGATGAGGAGATAGAGAGAGGCATAAGGTCGTGCGGAAGCAGCTTCGTAGGAGGTCAGCGCCGAAGAAACCAGCAAAGCGGCGATGACCAAGGAGGGCGCAAGTGCAAGTTCGACAATTTCTGCGGGCGGCCAGTTTGGTGCTGAAACCCAGAGAAAAAGACCTCCGAAGATAAGGGAGATATAAGCAGTAGCATCTGCTACGATCGCAAGGGCCATAGCCCACCAGGACGGAGGGCGCTCCACCTCAAGATGCGGCGGTAGTTCTAAGCCGTTGCCTATGGGCAACGCATGGATGTCCCTTTTCTCCGCCGTGTCTGGTGTCCAGAACAGGAAGAGGATGACAACGGCTGTGAAAGCGATCGGCGCCAGCCAATACAGTTTCAGCAGCAATGAAACGAAGACGCCGCCGGTCGCGATAGCCGTCCATAGCGGAAGATAGCTCTGGCGAGGGAAGCGAACCAAGTGTTCCGGTTTGCCCGACACGATATCAACTGCAAGGAGTTCCATGCGGTCGTCGCGGAGAAAGCCAAGGTAACCATCGCCGGCGGCAAGCTGGGCTCCCAGAGTGTCGGGATCGAGTTGATCTGCACGCCGGTCGACCGAAGGTAGCGAAGCGAAATTATAGGATGTCGGCGGTGTCGGCATGGCCCATTCAAGGGTTCCGGCTTTCCACGGATTTCGATGATATCGCCGCCCGAACCGGAAGAGCAGAACGAAATCCAGGGCCAGCAATGCGAAGCCCATCGCCATGACGAAACTTCCCACCGAGGAGATGAAGTTTAGCGTCTCCCATCCTGACTCCCCCGGATACTCGAACACTCGCCTCGGCATTCCGCGCAGGCCGGTCAGATGCATCATGAAGAAGGTAACGTTGAAGCCGACAAAGATCATCCAGAAGGCGGCCTGCGACAGGTGCTGCACTGGCTGCCGCCCGGTGATGTGAGGCAGCCAGTAATAGGCGGCAGCCATCATCGGGAACACGAAGCCCCCGACCAGGACGTAATGGAGGTGAGCGACGACAAAATGGGTGTCGTGGGCCTGCCAGTCGAACGGCACCATGGCCAGCAGCACGCCCGTCAGGCCGCCGATGACAAAGACGAAGAAGAAACCGAAGATGTGCAACATCGGGATGCTGAGCCTGGGCCTTCCATGGCTGATGGTCGCGAGCCATGCGAAGATCTGGATCGCCGTAGGCACCGCCACCAGGGCGCTCGCCGCCGAAAAGAACGACAGCGCGACATGCGGAATCCCTGTCGTGTACATGTGGTGGACCCATAACCCGAACGAGAGAAAGGCCATGGAGACAAGCGCCGCAACGATGATGCGGTAGCCGGCCAGCGGCGTCCCGGCGAAGACCGGGAGGATTGTGGATATGGCGCCCGCGGCCGGCAAGAAGATGATGTAGACTTCCGGGCGGCCGAAGAGCCAGAAGAGGTGTTGCCACAACAGTGGATCGCCGCCCCGCAGAGGGTCGAAGAAGGGAAGGTCGAAGGCCCGTTCGAGCTCGAGCAGAATGGATCCGAGAATGAGTGGCGGGAAACCGATCAGCATCATCGTGGCGACCACCAGCATGTACCACGCGAAGATCGGCATCCTGTCCAGGGACATGCCCGCAGCTCTCAGCTTCAGGATGGTCACGATGATCTCGATCGCGGCGGACAGAGCCGAGATCTCGACGAAGGTGATCCCGAGCAGCCAGACATCGGAATTGATACCGGGAGCATAAGTCGAGGACGACAGCGGCGTGTACTTGAACCACCCAGTGTCGGGCGCGACGCCGCCGATCAGGGCGGCGATCAGGATGGACCCGCCGAAAAGGTAACACCAGTAGCCGTACGCGGACATGCGTGGGAAGGCGAGGTCCCGCGTTCCCAGTAGCTTCGGCAGCAGGTAGATCGTCAGCCCTTCGAAGAAGGGGATGGCGAACAGGAACATCATGATGGTACCGTGCATGGTGAAGACCTGAGCGTACTGCTCGGCATCCATGAACACGCTTTCCGACGAGGCGAGTTGCACCCGGATCAGCATCGCCAGCAAGCCGCCGATCCCGAAGAAGATCAGGGCCGTCAACATAAAGCGCTTGCCGACGACATTGTGGTTGATCGTCGCCAGCCTGCGCCAACCGGGCTTGGTGCCCCACACCTCTTCAAGAGCGTGGTGGAGCGCCACGGGAGAAAGCTTTTGCTTGTGACGCTCGGTCATTTCCGCTCCTCGTTTTCGGACACCGCGGAAAAAGCGGCGTCGTCAAACGCCTCCACTTCAAAGCGCATGCCTGCATGCCCTGTGCCGCAGTATTCCGAGCACACACCCCCGTACCGTCCGGGACGATCTGCCCGAAGCCTCAAGTAGTTCACGTGCCCCGGCACGGCATCGATCTTGCCGCCGAGGCGAGGGATCCAGAAGCTGTGGATGACGTCGCCGCTTGTGACCGCAATCTCGACGGTGCGGGCTGCCGGAACATGCAGCACATCCTGTGTGGGAGATTTCCCCGGTTCGTTCGGATAGGAGAACTGCCATGACCACATCGTTCCATGCGCCTGAACCCGGTAAATATCATCGGGTAGCGGGCCTCCCCCTCGCAGCAGATACTCGCCTTGCCAGAAGGCAAAGAAGGTCAGGAGGACGAGGAGGGGTAGCGGAAGCGCAATCCCGCCATAGATGATCCACTGACGTGATGTCACCTGTCTGCCGAAACGGGGAATGAGGACGGTCGCAATGAACAGTCCGACGACCAGCAGGAAAAGAACGGCTGCGACAGCAAGCATCACCCACCATAAGGTGGCGATCGATGCCGCCGAAGGACCAGCGGGGTCCAGAGCCGAAAGGTCGCCGCTGCAGCCCGCAAGCATACCAAGACTGCCCATGCCGACGAGCTTTGGGAACAAGCGATGCGGCACGGGGATTGTCCGCGAAAGAGGAAAGTCGCAATGGAAGAAACGAGTGACACTGCCAACCCGGTGATCTCCAAGATCGAGGAGAAGGACGCGAGTTCCGCGGTGGCGGTTGCCGGTCATCCCTTGCATGCCATGACAGTACATTTCCCGATTGCGCTCGTCTTCGTCACCCTGGGGGTGGATGTCCTTTACTGGTGGTCGGCCGACCCATTCTGGCTGCGCGCAGGTGTGTGGTCTTCCGGTGGCGCCTTCTTCCTTGGTCTGGCGGCCGGCGGCGTCGGCACTGTCGAACTGCTGGCCGTGGCAGGCATACGCGAACGAGTGGCGAGTTGGGCCCATGCCATTGCCGCCGTCACTTTGATCGCGATATGCGGCCTCAACTGGGGAATGAGGGTCACGGAAGCCGCCGATATTCTGCCTCATGGGCTGTTGGTATCGGCGATGTCGGCCGTGATTACCGGAATGGCTGGATGGCACGGCGGCAAGCTGATCTTCGATCATGGCATCGGCCTCATGGTATCCTCCAGGGACTGAGGTCTTGCACTAGACGTCGCAGTCCACCCGGCTCCATGAGGACCGCGGGAACCGCGACGTCGATCGGCGGCTTGGCCAGGACAACCAACAGAATGATGAGGATCACCGCGCAGGTGATGATGGTCGTCACGATGAAGCGCCAGACAGGGTAGATCTCGCCTTCCCTGAAAAGGCGGATGATGACGAGCCCGGTAAGGACGTGCAGGATGACCAGGAGCCCGACAAAGAAGAGCTTGATGGAGAACCACCCGGCGAATGTTTCTCTTCCGAAGATCAGTAGGGTCCCGGTGATGACCGCAAGAAAGGCGGCAGGGGATATGATCGAGACATAGGCAAACCGCACTATCATCTGCAGACGATAAAGAGACTCTTTGTCCTGAACGTGCGCTCGCTGAACATACAGCCCAGGAAGGCTTACGATGCCTCCCGCCCAGAGGGCAATGGCGGCGATGTGTATGACCTTCAACGCCAGGATCACGCCGAGTTCCCGCTCGCGCTGGTCCGGAATGTCCCTGTTTCTGCTACCTTCGAGTTGTCTCCTGCCGGTTGAATCGAAACAGTTTCTGGATATTTCATCGGTCTTTTTGGCTCCCCTGCTTCCAATGCCCATCTAGGGCAGGACACGGTGGGAGCCAGTAGGTGGCCCACAACAAGCTGTGAACGTCGCGGCTATTCAATCACCGCGCAGGCCAGTCGATCACCGGCATTGCCTGATGGTTGGCCTTTGTAGTCGTCCCCCTTCGCGTGCACCATCAATGCACGTCCTTTGATGCCGTTGTCACCATCGTCCAGCGCGACCATGTGATTGTAGACTTCTGCGCGCAGGGCGCCATCCGAACCGACATACTGGTTGGGCATGTCGCCAGCGTGAGGACCATTGGCCGACTTGTAGCCGTGCTCCCTAGAGCCAGGATTGAAGTGGCCGCCAGCCGATTCATGATTGGTTGCATGGTCGCAGCTTCCGGTCTCATGAACATGGAAGGCGACCCATTGGTTGGCGGGCAAGCCAGTGACCTCCAACTTGATCAGAACACCGCCGGCATCCATGCCGGTCAGCTCTGCATTGCCGTTTGCCTGTCCGTCCGCATTGACAAAGCTTGCAGAGGCTGTTGCCGCGTCCTGCGCATGGACGGCGCCGCCGAGCGCGAGGACTGCAATGGTCGTGGTCATTATCTGGCGTATCATTTGAACTTCCTCCGTTGGTCTGTCTGATCAATCCATCAATGCGCCCGCAGTTCCGCCGCTTGGCATGCAGTCACGGCATCTGCCTCGTTCCCCCATGACCTTCATCCAAGATCGATCGTGCGACGACCGAAGGAACGGTCACGGCGGTCGTTCGCCATAATGCCGACGAGAAAATGTCTGCGGGTAGGTCGACTGATTGCCAAGGGCCCTCCTTGAAGATTGAACGGGAAGAGGTATCGGAGGTTCCAAGCATATGACCGGACGCCTTGACGGAAAATCAGATCGGGCAATATCCGATGGGGCGATGTCCGGCGGGGGTGCTGAGGCGGCGAGCGCATGCAAACGCCGAGGGAGGTCTGCCGCAACGGAGGCGTCGATGACAGCCTTCAAGGCGAAACTAAAAGACGAAGCGTCGACAGTGACAAGGGTGGGAACAACCGTGCTGGATCAGCGGCAAGCACTTCAGAACTTCCGACGCTTGCCGCCGGTGGAACCAGGAGAGCTGGTCGGTCTCTGGAAAGGCCGGGGCGTTCCGACGGGACATCCCCTGGACGGCGTTCTGGAACACCTCGGTTGGTTAGGCAAGCGTTTCAGGGAGGATATGCGTGCAGACGCCTTGCTGTTCCAGTTCGACCTGATGCACCTCACTCCGATCGATCCGGCACCGCTTCCTCTGCGCTTGGCACTACGCCTCCACTGGCTCGGCCGCACGCGGCTCGTACGACGTCTGTTTTCCGGTATCCACCGCAGCCTTCGAGCGAGAGGACCTACCGCCTACCTCCGAACCGTGGAGTTCGAGGGAAAGGTCAGTACAGCCATGATCTACGACAGCCAGCCGATTGTCGATCATTTCCGCCAGAAGGGTGACAACAAGATCGCGGGACTGATGACGGTCGAGGGCGATGAGAGACGGTACTTTTTCGAGCTTGAGCGGATCGATGAGGTGTCCGTGACGTCATTGAGCAGGTAGCTCAGGAACTATGACATCCTCCACCGGTTTATGCGGCTTCCGACCGAGAGCCACAGGAGCCGCAGATGCCCTTTCGCCATCTCATTGTCAAAGCCTTGGTGCCCGCCGCAGCACTTGCGGTTCCGACGTCGCTGGCGATCGCGCAGCCACAGGGAGAGGTCGGGCAATATTCGGACGTTGTTGTGCAGGGTTCAATCCTCGAGCCAGAGAAGATCCAGGTCAAAGACGACCGGGAGCTGGCGAGCCTCATCAAGGCTCCCGACGGGTTCAATGTCGAGATCTTTGCCCGAGACCTCGTCAACCCGCGCATGCTGGCAGTCTCTGATGACGGGACGCTGTATGCTACCCGTCGCAAGGTCGGAGACGTTATCATGCTTAAGGACGAGGACGGCGACGGCAAGGCCGAGCGCGTGCAGACGGTGGCGAGCCGCGCCGGCATGCACGGCATAGCCTTCGACGGCGACAAGGTCTTCCTGGCGACGATCAATGACGTCTATACCGCCGTCGTCAACAAGGACGGGACGTTCGGCGAGCTGAACCGCATCATCAACGACCTGCCCGATGCCGGCCAGCACCCCAACCGGACGCTGGCGATCGGCCCTGACGACAAGCTCTACATATCCGTTGGAAGCACTTGCAACGCATGCGACGAAGGTAACCCCGAGAATGCCACCATGCTACGGGCGGAAAAGGATGGAAGCTCCCGCACCATATTCGCTCGTGGGCTGCGCAATACGATCGGCTTCGACTGGGAGCCGACGACCGGTGCACTTTACGGTTTCGACCACGGCATTGACTGGCTCGGCGACGAGGAGCAGATCGAAGAGGTCAACCGGATCGAGCAGGGCAAGCAGTATGGCTGGCCCTATGTCTACGGCAGGAACGAGTTCAACCCGCAGGACAACCCGCCGGAAGGCATGACGCTCGAGCAATGGGCGAAGCAGTCGACGGAACCGGAGCTTGGCTACACTGCCCACAGTGCACCGATGCAGATGGCCTTCTATGACCGCGATGCCTTCCCGGAGGACTATCGGGGTGATGCCTTTGTTGCGATGCGCGGCTCCTGGAATCGTCGCCCGCCGAGCGGCTACGAGGTCCTCCGCATCGATTTCGAGGATGGGAAGCCCGTCGGTACAGAGAACTTCCTGGAGGGCTTTCTGATCGAGAAGCAGGATGGCGGCTATGGCTACCTCGCCCGGCTGGCTGGAATTGCTGTTGGCCAGGATGGCGCGCTTTACGTGGCGGACGACGACAACGGCGTGATCTATCGGGTCACCCACGATGCCAGCAAAGTCGCGGCCAAGGAAAGCACTGCGAGCAGGAGACAGGTCGCTGCCGTCCCGAACGTCGTGGAGGACAAGCCAGACTCCCGACTTGCTATTGATCTGGTTGAGCCGAAGGGCGATCAAGCCATCTCCGTCCGCTCCAACTTCCAGAACAACAGTTCCATTCCGGTCAAGCATGTGGCCGATGGCGACAACGCCTCACCGAAGATGGAGTGGAGCGAGGCGCCGCAGGAAGCCAAGTCATTCGTCGTGATCGCCGATGATCCGGATGCCAAACAGCCCAAACCCTTTGTGCACTGGATCGCCTACGACATTCCAAGCGATGTAACGAGCCTGCGAGAAGGTCTGCCGACTGACCCGATCCTGGTCGAGCCGAAGGGCATCAAGCAGGGCACCAACAGCATGGGATCGACCGGCTATACCGGCCCGAAACCGCCGGTCGACGACCCGGCTCACAACTATCATTTCCAGGTATTCGCGCTCGATATCGAAAGTCTCGGTCTTGAGCCCGGCGCCAAACGCGATGCAATTCTGGAGGCAATGGAGGGGCATGTGCTGGCAGAGGGGGAGATTGTCGGCACATTCGTCCGCGGGGCAGCGGCCAAATAGCAGGCGAGCGTGTTGAACCTCTTTTGCGAGCCGAGCATCAGGGGCAGCGTTAGGTCATTGGCTTTATGGACTATCACGGGTGCCCGCGTCGTCGGCCAAAGTCGAAGCGCCTCAAGAAAGCGGGCGCGCGTGAGAGGGTGCTCGATCTCGCGGCTTAACGCCTCCGCCTGCGACGCGGCCATATGCTCAGATATGTGGCGACCAGAGCCAGGGTACGGAAGATAGACATTCCGGCGGGTGGAAAGCGAAAAGCCACCCTCCGACCCGTTGCACGCGAGGGAACATCCAGGCCGTCGGTTGGTTTGCGCTCCGAGTTCCCAATCGCGCAGAAGGTGGTCCAATGTCTCACACTGTCAGCGACTTCATCGTGTCTCGCCTCCACCAATGGGGTGTTCGCCGGATGTTCGGCTATCCGGGTGATGGCATCAACGGGATGTTCGGCGCCCTTAATCGCGCCGACGCCGCGATCGACTTCGTTCAGGCGAGACATGAGGAGATGGCCGCCTTCATGGCCGCCGGCTATGCGAAGTTCTCTGGCGAGCTCGGGGTCTGCATTGCGACGTCGGGTCCGGGGGCTGCTCATCTCGTCACCGGCCTTTATGATGCAAGGCTCGACCATCAGCCGGTATTGGCTATTGTTGGGCAGCAGGCGCGTGCGGCACTCGGCGGGCATTATCAGCAGGAGCTCGATCTCGCCTCGCTGTTGAAGGACGTTGCTGGCGATTTTGTCCAACAGGCTTCGACCCCTGCCCAAGTCCGGCACTTGGTTGACCGGGCAGTTCGCATTGCACTGGGAAACAGGACGGTTACGGCGCTCATTCTGCCGAACGACCTGCAGGATCTGCCCTACGAAGAACCGGGTCGCGAGCACGGCACCCTGCATTCGGGAGTAGGATATCGCGCGCCGAAGATGGCCCCCCAGGACGCTGACCTTGACGCTGCGGCGGAGATCCTGAACCAGGGCAAGAAGGTAGCACTTCTGGTTGGAGCCGGAGCTCTCGGAGCCACAGATGAAGTTTTGGCTGTCGCGGACCGCCTGCAGGCGGGGGTCGCAAAGGCCCTTCTCGGAAAGGCCGTTCTTCCGGATGACCTGCCTTGGGTGACAGGCTCGATCGGTCTTCTCGGCACTCAGCCTTCGTCGGACCTGATGAAGGAATGCGATACATTGCTGATGGTCGGGTCTGGCTTTCCTTACGCGGAGTTCCTTCCGGAAGAAGGGCAGGCAAAGGCGGTGCAGATCGACATCAAGCCGGAGATGCTTTCGCTGCGGTATCCGATGGACGTCAATCTCGTGGGAGATGCAGCCGAAACTCTGAAATTGCTTCTGCCCCGGCTGCAGCAGAAGGAGCCCGACTGGCGCGACCATATCGAAAAGAACGTTGGCGAGTGGTGGGGTGTTTTGGAGAAGCGGGCGCAGGCGGAGGCAAACCCGGTCAACCCACAGCTTGTCGCGTGGGAATTGTCGCCGCGTCTTCCCGGTAACGTAATCATCACTAGCGACTCTGGCTCCTGCGCCAATTGGTTTGCACGCGATGTGAAGTTGCGCCGAGGCATGATGGCATCGCTCTCCGGTGGCCTCGCATCCATGGGCGCCGCCGTCCCTTATGCCATTGCAGCCAAGTTCGCTCACCCCGACCGTCCGGTCATCGCCCTCGTCGGAGACGGCGCCATGCAGATGAACAATATGGCTGAACTGATCACGGTGGCGAAATACTGGAGGAGCTGGAGTGATCCCTGCTTCGTCGTCTGTGTCTTCAACAACGAAGACCTCAACCAGGTGACATGGGAGCAGCGCGTCATGCAGGGGGATCCCAAATTTGATGCGTCGCAGCGTATTCCGGATGTCCCATATCACAGGTTCGCAGAACTGATCGGCCTTGGCGGGATCTTTGTCGACGACCCCAGGCAGGTCGGAGAAGCCTGGCAAGCTGCCATTTCCGCTGGTCATCCTGTGGTGCTGGAAGTGAAGACGGACCCGGAAGTTCCCCCGTTGCCGCCTCACATCAACTTCAAGCAGATGAAGTCGATGACACAGGCACTGTGGAAAGGGGATCCACATCGCGCCGGCGTGGTCAAGGGAACCGCACGTCAGGTATTGAGCAGTATTCTGCCAAGCAAGGACTAGCTCGACATCAATCGGCTTGGCGTTGCAGGTTCGACGCCTGCCGGATCATAGGAGCTTGCGGTCAGCGGCACTGCTCATCAAGATTGCGCACCTGCAGCCAACCGGAATGCCTGCAGTTGGCGGTTGCACGAATTCTTGGAACGGACATCTTCGATTTGTCTGCAACGTGGTCTTCGGTCACGGCTGGCGAAGGCAGTCGAACAGGGCTCTTGCTCAAGAAAGCAGATATCTTCCATCGCTTCTTCAGAGTTTGAGGCTCATCTCGAGCGCTGTCGTGTCGAGGATGGGAAGAGTGACCCTGGGGGCGGGTCATCTCTTCCCGTGCTGCTTGTGATCATGCAGCGCTACATTAGTAGCCTCTAAAGGTTGACCTGCCGTAAACGCAAAGGAGTATCATGGGACCGTCGGTCGTTGCCTAGTCGGTCCTTTTAGCGAGAGGGAACGGCTCCGCTTCACGATACGATTTTGTCGCATCACCGGCGAAAACGTTGCGCTGCTCTGGGCCCAGATCGAGCATCAACACCTTTCCGGTCTCCTTCGAGAAATCGATCTGACTGAGATCGGTCCAGAACGTATTCGGCGAAAGTGCGGATTCGAAATAATAGAGACGGTTCTTGTGATCGTAGACAACGCGCCAACGGGTGGTCGAAATCTCCGGTTGGTCAGGCGTCGAGATGCCGAGCGGAACGGAAACGTTACGGATGATCCCGTACACGCTCGCCAGGAG
>JAEYTV010000531.1 GCA_023433855.1 Pseudomonadota bacterium
GTGCGAGACAGGGCGTCCTATTCCTTTGCCCTGGTTTCGGTCGGTGCCGTGTTGCCGCCGGATGGAACGGCGCGTGTCGCAATCGGCGGTATTGCGCATAAACCGTGGAGGGTTGAAGCCGCGGACAGGGAGTTAAGGCGTAGTGCGAGAGCGGCAACAAAGGTCCTCCTCGCCGAGGCCCGTCCAACTGATCAAAACCGCTTCAAGGTCGATCTCGTCGAGCGCGTCCTCGCTGCCGTGATGGCCGAATCCGGGAAGTAAGTCATGAAATTCGATACTCCAGCGACCACCAATCCGATCGACAGAATGAAAGTCGTCGGCCAACCCGTTTCCCGCATTGATGGCGAGCTCAAGACCACGGGCCGGGCGGTTTATGCCTATGAATGGAACGCCCCGGACATTGGTCATGCCTACGGTTATCCCCTCGGTGCGGCGATTGCAAAGGGGCGGGTCCAGTCGATGGACGTCTCCGCCGCCATGAATGCCCCCGGGGTTTTAACGGTGGTCACAACGCTTGACGTGGGGGAGCGGAAGAAGGGTAAGTTGAACACGGTGAAGCTTTTTGGCGGCAGCGAGGTTCAGCACTATCACCAGGCAATCGCCGTGGTTGTCGCCGAGACCTTCGAGCAAGCGCGGGCTGCGGCGGCTTTGATCAAGGTGCAGTACCTGGAGGAAACCGGCGTATTCGACCTCAAGGCGGCAGTTACGTCAGCCGTTAAGCCGGACGAGTCGGCGCAACCAGATTCAGGGGCGGGCGATTTCGTAACCGCTTGCGCCGCGGCGTCGGTCAAACTGGATGAAAGCTACACGACACCCGACCAGACCCACGCGATGATGGAACCGCATGCTTCGATCGCCGCCTGGAGCGGTGACGAACTGACCCTCTGGACATCGAGCCAGATGATCGACTGGTGGCGCGACGACCTTGCGACCTTTCTTGATATAGACAAGGACAAGATTCATCTCATGTCTACATTCGTGGGCGGGGGCTTTGGTGGCAAGTTGTTCTTGCGCGCCGATGCGGTGATGGCAGCGCTGGCCGCTCGGGCCGCGAACCGTCCCGTCAAGGTTGCCCTGCCACGTCCGATGATGATCAACAACACGACCCATCGTCCAGCGACGATCCAGCGCATCCAGATCGGCGCCGAGCGCGACGGAAGGATCACCGCCATCGCTCACGAAAGCTGGTCTGGCGACCAGCCGGGCGGCCAGCTCGAAACTGCCGTCAACCAGACCCGGCTCCTCTATGCCGGTGAAAACCGGATGACGGCGATGCGGCTCGCTACCCTTCATCTTCCGGAAGGCAATGCCATGCGAGCGCCCGGCGAAGCACCGGGCCTGATGGCGCTCGAGATTGCGATCGACGAGATGGCCGAGAGGCTTGGCATCGATCCGGTCGCCTTCCGGATCATCAATGATACACAGGTCGATCCTGAAAACCCGCAACGGCCATTCTCCCATCGTGATCTCATCGGATGCCTGCGGCTGGGCGCGGAGACGTTTGGCTGGTCTTCACGGACAACGCCCGGGGGGCGTCGGGAAGGGAACTGGATGATCGGCATGGGCGTAGCTGCCGCTTTCCGGAATAACCTCGTGCTTCCTTCCGGTGCGCGGGTCCGGCTGGATCCAAACGGCACCGTGACAGTCGAGACGGACATGACAGACATCGGAACCGGCAGCTATACGATCATTGCCCAGACTGCCGCTGAAATGATGGGGCTGCCAGTGGAGCGGGTAACAGTGAGGCTCGGCGACTCCCGGTTTCCTGTTTCCTCCGGTTCTGGGGGCCAGTTCGGCGCGAATTCTTCGACCTCGGGTGTTTATGCGGCATGCATCAGACTACGCGAAGAGATCGCCATGAAGCTCGGTTTCAACTCGGCCGAGGTCGTGTTCGAGAACGGCGAGGTCCGGTCCGGTAACCGGTCAGTTCCGATCGCGGAAGCTGCCGGTCCCGACGGCTTGGTCGGTGAGGACAAGATGGAATGGGGAGATCTGACGGAGACACACCAGCAGTCCACGTTCGGCGCTCATTTCGTGGAAGTCGGCGTCGACATCGCGACGGGCGAAACGCGCATTCGACGGATGCTGGCAGTCTGCGCCGCCGGCCGGATTCTCAACCCGATCACGGCACGAAGCCAGGTTATCGGAGCCATGACGATGGGTGCGGGCGGCGCCTTGTCGGAGGAACTGGCCGTCGATACCGGGCGAGGGTTCTTCGTCAACCACGATCTTGCAGGCTACGAGGTACCGGTTCATGCAGACATTCCTCATCAGGAGGTGATTTTCCTCGAGGAGGCCGATCCCATGTCGTCGCCTATGAAAGCGAAAGGGGTGGGAGAACTCGGCCTTTGCGGAGTATCGGCCGCCATCGCAAATGCGATCCACAACGCGACCGGCATCCGGGTCCGACACTATCCCATCACCCTCGACAAGCTGGTCGGCCAATTGCCTGCAGTCGCTTAGCGTGGAGCGGCGGCGGTCGAGGCAAGACTCCCCCACTCGCTCCTGGCTTTCAGGTTGAAGGACGTGTGTTGCTCTGGGCCGTTCGTGAACGGTCGCCAGTCACGCGGTCAGCCTCCATAGCCTGCTGTCCCTTCGCCTGCGATGAACCTTGAGTGGTTGCCCTTCGCATCCTATGTTCCCTGACGACATGAACCGGCCGGCGGCAGAGTGAAGGCGATGAATGAGTGATGAACTACGCGGCCGCGCTGCGCGTGCTGCAGCGATCGCGGAACGTGCAGAAGCGGAGATGAAGGCGATCGGCGTAGATGAGGCTTTCATCAGTCGTCTCGTGGACACGTTCTATACCCGGGTACTGGCCCATCCGGAACTTGGGCCCGTCTTCGACGCGAGGCTATCGGGCCGCTGGCCGGAGCACATGAGGAAGATGAACAGCTTCTGGTCGGCCGTTGCCTTCAAGAGCGGTGCATATGGCGGCAAGCCGGTGCAGGCGCATGTCGGAGTCCCCGGCATCACGCCGGAGCTGTTTCCCAAGTGGCTGGAGCTGTTTGCCGCGACGCTTGATGATCTTGCCCCGACCCATGAGGCCAAGGCCTGGTTCATGGCGACGGCAGAGAGAATCGCGCGCAGCCTGACCCTTTCTCTCTTCTACAATCCGGCACTCGACGATCCGAACCTTAGGCGCGGCTGACACGCAACCAATTGCCGCCTAAAGGTGGCGCCGTGCATCAAGAGCCTCTTCGGCGTCTTCTCGCGACATGTGGAAGACCCGTTTACCGAGTTCGAAACCGAAGCCGGCCCTGGCGAAGGCGGTCAGTTCTTTGACCTTTCGCTTTTCATCGAGTTCTCCCTTGCGGAATGGGCCGAAGGCGCGCTTTCGGGCCATCACGAGAGCGGCGTAAAGATCATCCGCATGAGCCACGGCTGCGGCTACGGTTTCGCTGGCCACGCCTTTCTGAGAAAGCTTCTGGGCGATCATCCGCCTGGACTTGCCGTTACGCATGCCGGTGCGGGTGCTGATCGCCGCAAACGACGGATCATCCAGCGCCCCGTTGTCATAGGCGAATTTGACGGCGAATTCCGCAAGTGCCTTGACCTCAACATCGCCAATGCCGGAGAATTTTTGCCGCGCCTTGCGGGCAATTGCGTCGTAGAGTTGTTTCTCCGTGTGCATCCTGCGTTCAAGACGATAGATGGCCGAATTACGCGCCCAGGAAAACATGCGCGGGGTTGGTGGAACTGATGACGGAGTATCGTCGCTCAGATCGATGAAACGCTCTGACATTGCATCTCTTGCTCTGGCTTGATCCGATCCCTGCGAGCGGAGGAGGCAAACCTCAATCCATCCCTCCCGCGTCGTAGAACTTCCGGACGTCCGTGGCAAACTGCATGCGGGACTGCGGGATCGTGTAGAACATGTGGCCTCCACGGTAGGTTCTGAGTTCAGCGCGCCCTCCGGCAAGCTCCGGCGGCAGATGGTCGATGACATAGCGGCTGGCGCCATATGGTGTGAGTGCGTCACTGTAACCGTGAGCAATCATGAACCTGAATGTCGGAATGGTGGAGAGCAGGTCCCGCAGATCTGTGGATGCGCTTGCAAGGGCGCGGCTGTCGCCCTCCCGGTTGCCATTCCATTGCCATCGGCGGTTCACGTCCTCGTTGAGAAGGATGTAGGTCAGGTCGGTCGAAAAGCCGAGTTCGTGACGGGCGTAGGCGGCAAAGGCCGAGCCATAGGCGCGCGTGTAGCCGTCGAGGATCGGGTCGTCATTACGCGAGACTCGTTCCTCCGGATAGGCGTCGGGCACCGCATAGGACGCGTCATAGGGACTGACGACCGCCTCCGCTCCTCCCATTTCCTTGGCGTAGATGTCTCCCACGAACCCTCGGGTCTGGGCCACTACCTCTTGCCGTATTCCGGTGAGCTCGGATACGCGGCGGTAGAACGCGTCGGCGTCCGCTCCGGAGGGAGGGGAGCCGGCGAGCGTCACCAGATAGTCGGTGATCGCAAAACGCTCCGCTTCTGCCAGCAGCGCTGGATCAAACTGCTGTCGCCGCTCGAGCCTCGCGGCAGCGAGGGACGGCAGTTGCAGCGCCGCGCTGAGGGGATCCTGTGAATTTGCAAGGAAGCGGCCCTCGATCAGCGGCGATAGCATCAGGATTCCGGTCGGGAGTATCCCCTGGGTGTTCTTCAACGAAATGGCCACCTTTGCAGCCCGGAAGCCTCCATAGCTCTCGCCCACAAGGTAGGTCGGAGAAGCAAGCCGGTTATTCTTCTGCAAGTAGAGGGCGATCACCTTGGCGAGACTCTCCGCATCCTGGCGGACGCCGAAAAAGCTTTTCGCGGCCTCGTCGTTTGCCGCCCGGCTCCACCCCGTGCCGACCGGATCGATCAGCACCATGTCGGTGAAGGCAAGCCAGCTCTCCGGGTTGTTCTTGAGCTGCGGGCGCGTGCCGCTGTCCCCGGTGACGCCGAAGTCGAGGATCCTTGGACCCATCAAGCCGAGATGCAAATAGGCTGATGCCGCTCCTGGCCCTCCATTGAAGGCGAACGTGAGCGGCCGGTCGGCTGACGCGCTCTCTGCGACATAGGCGGTGTAGAAGACCTTGGCAGTGCGCGTGCCATCCTGTCCAAAGAGATCGAGAGTACCGGCGGTCGCCCGGTAAGGCAGGTTCCGGGAGGGCATCTCCAACACATGCTCGGTCGAGGAATCGGAGGGGATCAGCCCAAAAACGCCGCTCGAAGCAGACTGCTCGGCCTGCCCGGGCTGGCCTCCGGTGGAGGCAGACCCGTCGCCGTGCTGGGCCACCGCGGGAGTGACAAGCGAGAGCAGGATGAGGATCGGCGCGATGGCTTTGGACAGATGCACGCTGATTTCTCCCTTGGCAACCTGGGTCCATTTAACGCGAGAACACGGTCATTGGAACTCACGTTCGATCACTCAAGCCGGATGGCAGCAGAACATGGCGAAACTTGACGCCAAGCATCGAAATCCCACCCCTTCGGTGAACACCGCAACTTCCCGAGATGGCATGAAGTGATCATGGGATCGACATTGCAAAAAAAAAGCCGCCCTGAGCGGGCGGCTTTATTCTTGACCTCGTCAGCGTTAGGGCTGTGAGGTTCCGCCGGTTGCACCACCAGCAGGTGGCGACGCCGGAGCAGCATTATCTGCCGGTGGTACCGCTGGGCTTGCCGGCGCGGTGGCGCCCTGCTGATCGGTTGCCGGCGCAGTGGTAGACGAGGTCGTCTGCGGGTCCGTTGTAGAGCCGCCCATCTGGGACCAGACGAAGGCACCCACAAGGATGACCGCGATAACAGCCAGCCAGGGCACCCACGAAGCGCTTCGGCGGACCTGCATGTTGTTATTCACCCCCGGGCTATTCCGGGGATCGTTTCTGTCATTTGGATCATAGGTCATGGTTGCATCCTCCTACGACCTCACAATGCACGGTGACCATATTTGTTCCAGGCGCTCACGTTTGCGAGAGCGCCTGCGCTTCGGATGCGACGATGAAGTTCCGGTATCCGGCGGCCTCAAGAGACTCTACAGGGTCAGTTCCGCGCTAATGCAGTGCCGGGCGAGGCCCATCTTCGCCACTGCTCGACGTTGCCGTAAAAGACATTGAGGTCGATCTTGCCGTCCACGCCTTGAGAAAGGCCGGAACCCGAATATTGCCAGAAGAGCCATTTGCGGCCGGGATATACCTTGGAAGGGTGCTGCGCCACCGCCCGAAGCCAGAACGGGTACTCGCGGAATTCGTTGGTGAGATTATCCTTATAGAAGTCCGGAGCCGTGTAGATGAT
>JAEYTV010000580.1 GCA_023433855.1 Pseudomonadota bacterium
TGTCTGTGTCGACCATTGCCGCCATCTCGCCGGATGGAGACCCTTCCTCGTCGCCAGGATCTCCAGCGTCGGTCGGGTTGGCGCTGCCTTCGTTCGCGATCGCGGCGGCTTCGGCGACTGGCGCCTCTTCCGCAGGATTGTCGGTCACCTTCTTGCGGGCCCGCGTGCGTCTCGGCTTGGGCTTCGGCTTATCTGCTTCTTCGGTCGGGGCTACGTCCGTAGCGCCCGCTCGCTGCATGTCTTGTGATGCGTCGGGAACCTGCTCGTCCTCCGCCGGAGTGGCGGGAACCACGTCGATGACGGGCTGCTCCTCCCGGGAAAGATCCACTACGGGATCAGCGGCTTCCGCTTCGGCGATCCTGCGCTGCTCCTCCGCCTCTTGCTGCATCAGCGCTTGGCGGTCCGCCAGGGGGATCTGGTAGTAGTCGGGGTGGATCTCGGCGAAGGCCAGGAAGCCGTGCCGATTGCCGCCGTAGTCGACGAAGGCTGCCTGAAGCGAAGGTTCGACCCTGGTCACCTTCGCCAGATAGATATTTCCTCGTATCTGCTTCTTATGCTGAGATTCGAAATCGAACTCTTCGATACGGTTGCCGCGAACGACGACTACCCGCGTCTCCTCATCGTGAGACGCATCGATAAGCATTTTGTCTGCCATTGAAATTCTGCTCCTCGGCGCCGCCGGGAAAGTGCGGAAGGGACAGGCCCATCTTGCCGCATGATCGTGGCGCCGGATAATGGGGTTCCCGTCAAGTGCGGTTGTGACGGCAGCCGGAAAGATGACGGGGCGGTTTGCTCCCTTGATCTATCCAGGTTCTGAAAAACTTGCTGCGACATCAAGGACCAAACGAGAATGACGATACTATAGGCCCATGGGGGCCCGATGGATATGCTCCGAGCGAGCGTTGGGTGGCTTGCCACCCGGGACTGGTCCGGCACCGCCGGAGGGATCGAGTATCAGGAAAAAGTGTCGCGACGACGGATGACTGTCGGTCTTCGGCGCCAGATCTCATTGCGGCTGGCAGCCTATCAACAGGCTATCCCGTCAACACTTCAACCCTCATTCGCGTTGTATGGTTTATCTGTAACAATAGCAAGGGAAAAGCCAAGTTCGTCATATTCTGGATGGAATTAGCCTCCCAATGAATGGCAGGAAACAAGCCGCTGATTCGCGCATTTTGCCGCACGAATCCCTTGGAACTGAATACTTTGAAGTGCCGGCCGAACGAGGGCGGCAGGCGTCGCGGCGGGGGTGATCTTGAGGGCGAAGTTGAAGACTGGGACGTCGGGAATGCTCGCGGCAGCGCGCCGGACGCGAATCGGTGCGATGCTGGCGCTGTTGGCAAGCCTTGCTGGCGGCGCTCTTCCTGTTCCCGCACTCGGCGCTGCCGAGCCCCTTCTGGCCTTCGGCGCAAGAGTTGCCGGCGATGATGCCCGTACGCGGATCGTCATAGACTTCGAAAAGCAGCCGGATTTCACCATTCACTATGTTGCGGCGCCGGAGCGCGTCATTGTCGATTTGCCGGCGACCGCGTTCGGATTTCCGTCAGACGATCTGGCTGCCCGGGGTCTGTTCACGGACATCCGTTACGGCACCATGGATGAGGCGAGCGCCCGTATCGTGCTTACGGCCAAGAAGCCGGTGAAGCTGGTCCTCGCCGAGGTTCAGGCGAACGACGACGGAAGCTATCGCCTCGTGCTCGATGCAGAGGTGACCTCGAAGGACATCTTCGCGGATCTCGTCAGAACCCAGGTCTGGCAGCCTCCAATCCCCGATCAGGACGAGCCGATCGTGATGGGCCGGCAGGACAGCTTGTTTTCCGTGGCTGTCGATGCCGGTCACGGTGGAATCGATGCGGGCGCCACGGGCGCCACGACGAAAACACCGGAAAAGGCCATAACCCTGGCGTTTGCAAAGCTGCTTGCCGAGCGCCTGAACACGATCCCCGGCGTCAAAGCCTTTCTGACCCGTGAGGATGACACGTTTCTGTCCTTGTCCGAGCGTGTTGCGCTGGCCAGGCGAGGGAATGCAGACCTCTTCATCTCGCTTCATGCGGACACGCTGGCGCAGAAGGATATCCGCGGCGCAACGGTCTACACGCTTTCCGACAAGGCGTCCGACCGCATGGCCGAAAATCTCGCGGCGCGGGAAAACCTGTCCGACCAGCTGGCCGGCTACAGCGTGCAGAGCGGTCCTCCCGAGGTGGCGGATATCCTCCTCGACCTTGCCCGCCGTGAAACGCAGGCATTTGCGCTCGCCCTCGCCAGCAATGTGGTCGAGTCGTTCGAAGGACAGATTGGTCTCATCAACAATCCCCATCGCTACGCCAGTTTCCAGGTGCTTCGAGCGCCCGACATCCCGTCCGTTTTGCTGGAGCTCGGTTTCCTCTCCAACCCGGAGGACGAAAAGCTGCTGCTGGACGACAGCTGGCGGGGAAAGGTGACCGAACGGCTGTCGGAAGCCGTGCGTCGGTACAGGGACCGTGTGGTCGCGGGCGGCGGCTGACTGATCGCCACGTCGTGAAGCCGGCATCGGATTGATATGATTTCGCTATGCGGTTCTTTCAATTGGTCGACGAAGCCCTATTTTCCTCACATTCAGGCGGTTACTCCCCAAAGCGCGGACAAGGGACGACGGAGGCTGGCCCGCTTCTGCCTTGCGCTGCTTCAATCACCGTGCAAAACGCCTCGAACCATGCGATTGTGCGCCTCCTGCACCGAATGAAAGCCGAACGGTAGCTTCGATATGATCAGATTGATTGGTTATCTCTTTGGACTGGCCTGCGTCCTGTTCCTGGTCGTGGCGGCCGGCGTAGGTGTCTACCTTGCAGGAGTGACCAAGGATCTACCGAACTACGAGGTGCTTGCCTCCTATGAGCCGCCTGTGGCCACTCGGGTGCACGCCGGCAATGGTGCATTGATGGCGGAATATGCCCGTGAACGGCGCCTCTTTCTTCCCATTCAGGCCGTGCCCGATCGTGTCAAGGCAGCTTTCCTCTCGGCTGAAGACAAGAATTTCTACAGCCATCCTGGTGTCGACATCACGGGTCTCGGCCGTGCCATCCTCACCAATCTCCAGAATCTGGGATCCGGCAGACGCCCCGAAGGTGCGTCCACGATCACGCAGCAGGTGGCGAAGAACTTCCTTCTGACTGCGGATCAGACCATCGACCGCAAGGTCAAGGAAGCGATCCTCTCCTTCAGGATCGAGCAGACCTATTCGAAAGACAAGATTCTCGAACTCTATCTTAACGAGATCTTTTTCGGACTGAACTCCTATGGCATTGCGGGTGCGGCACTTACCTATTTCGACAAGTCTGTGACGGAGCTCACGACGGCTGAAGCAGCCTATCTTGCGGCTTTGCCCAAGGGGCCTGCCAACTATCATCCGTACCGCCGTGAAAAGCAGGCGATCGAACGCCGGAACTGGGTCGTCGACCGGATGGCCGAGAACGGCTATATCACGCAAGCCGACGCCGACGAAGCCAAGAAGCAGCCCCTCGGCGTCAAGCCGCGCAGGTCTGGCACGCACCTTTTCGCCTCGGACTACTTCTCCGAGGAGGTCCGCCGCCAGATCATCGAGCGTTATGGCGACAAGGCTCTTTACGAGGGCGGCCTGTCGGTGCGGACCTCTCTTGATCCCGATCTGCAGATCATTGCCCGAAGGGTCCTCCAGAAGGGCCTGGTGGACTATGACGAAC
>JAEYTV010000596.1 GCA_023433855.1 Pseudomonadota bacterium
GCAGACCCGAAACATACCTAACAGGCGGGTCAATTCTCGGTGGAAACGCCGGGTCAGTTCTCAGTGGCAATCAACAGCCGGTCTTCGGATGAGGCCAAGGGCCTGTCATTACCCACCTTCTTCGTGCCGCAAATCGTGACATGTTTTGTAGCTCCGCAATTGACGGAAGCCACGGAAAACAGTAACTTATTGGGGCTTAAGGCGCTTTTCCAGAAGAAAAATGGTGCTGCTAGAGAGATTTGAACTCTCGGCCGCTCCCTTACCAAGGGAGTGCTCTACCCCTGAGCTATAGCAGCAAACAGCCGCCGCGAAGTCCTCGCGTCCGTCGGCGAGGGGCCTATTGCCATAGCTTCACCGGGAGCGCAAGTCGCAAATTCCAAGTTCTTTATCCCTCGCTTCGTGAAACCTCGCTTTCTCTATCGTCGGCCGCGCTTTTTGGTTATGGAAAATCATGGCAGATGACGACGAACTCTCCAATCCGCGAGCCCGCCAAGCGGGACAGACCCGTGGTGAGCGGGCCAGGGAGCAGGCGGCAGTACGGGAGGCCGAGCGCAAGGCGCGGGCCGCAGCGAAGCTGAGGGAAAATCTCATGCGGCGAAAGAGCCAGGCCCGCGCCCGCAGGGCCGGCGAGGCCGACGCGACCGAGGGATTGCCCGCCGCAAAAACGGACGAATCATCCTGATCTATGCCAGTCGGACGGGGCTGGCGCCCATTCGGCAAACATTGAACTGCGGACGCATGTCGTTTAAGGACGCGTCCTTTCGCGCTCGCACAAGAAAGAGTGACAACTTATGGATCGCATCAGAATTTCCGGCGGCAATGAACTCAACGGCACCATTCCGATCTCCGGGGCGAAGAATGCGGCGCTGCCATTGATGATTGCTTCCCTCTTGACCAGCGACACGCTGACGCTCGAGAACGTGCCGCATCTGGCGGACGTGGAGCTGCTGATGCGCATCCTGGGCAATCACGGCGTCGACATCGCGGTCAACGGTCGACGCGAGCGGCAGGAGGACGGCTACTCCCGCACAATCCATTTCACCTGCCGCACCATCGCGGACACCACCGCGCCTTATGAGCTCGTTTCCAAGATGCGCGCCAGCTTCTGGGTGATCGGGCCGCTTGTCGCGCGTGAAGGCAGGGCGCGTGTCTCGCTGCCGGGCGGCTGTGCGATCGGAACTCGTCCCGTCGACCTTTTCCTGGAAGCGCTGGGAGCGCTCGGCGCGCAGATCGAGATCGATGGTGGCTACGTCAACGTGACGGCGCCGAAGGGCGGGCTTGTGGGCGCCCGCTATGCCTTCCCGAAGGTCTCCGTCGGCGCGACCCACGTGATGATGATGGCCGCGACGCTGGCTAAGGGCACGACGGTGATCGAGAATGCCGCCCGCGAGCCGGAGATCGCAGATCTTGCCAAATGCCTTAATGCCATGGGCGCACGGATCGAGGGCGCCGGTACCTCGACGATCACTGTCGAAGGCGTTTCTTCCCTCTCGGGGGCCCGTCATCGTGTATTGCTCGACCGTATCGAGACCGGCACCTATGCAATGGCAGTGGCGATGACCGGCGGCGACGTGACGCTCGAAGGGACGCAGGCCTCGCTGCTTGAAAACGCCCTCGACACCTTGCGCATGGCCGGAGCTCACATCACCGAGACCGACAGCGGCATCCGCGTTGTCCGCAACGGCAATGGCATCCAGCCGGTGGACGTCACGACCGAGCCTTTTCCCGGTTTCCCGACCGACCTTCAGGCGCAGTTTATGGCTCTGATGACTCGTTCTTCAGGCGTCTCCACAATCACCGAAACGATATTCGAAAACCGCTTCATGCACGTGCAGGAACTGGCCAGGCTCGGGGCCAGGATATCGCTTTCCGGGCAGACGGCGCGCGTCGAAGGTGTGTCGCGGCTCAAGGGGGCCCCGGTCATGGCAACCGACCTGCGCGCTTCCGTGTCTCTGGTCATTGCCGGGCTGGCCGCCGAAGGCGAGACGATGGTGAGCCGGATCTACCACCTCGATCGGGGTTTTGAGCGGCTGGAGGAAAAGCTCACCCGTTGCGGAGCCGTGGTAGAGCGCGTTAGCGGCTGAACGATTGCCGCCGGCATTGGTAAAGGACGGCGAGGACATCCTTGTCGTCCTTTTTTGCGTTCCTATCTGAAATGCAATCGCGCATCCCTTTCGGCCTTCCCTCGAATCCGGCTTCTTACGGAGATTCCCCATGGCTGACATATCCGCTCCCGTCTGGTTCATCACCGGTTGCTCGACCGGCTTTGGCCGCGAACTTGCAAAGCTGACTCTCGGCCGCGGCTGGCCGACCGTGGTTACTGCTCGTGACAAGGATCGCGTCTCTGACCTCGCCGAGGGAAAGGACAATGCACTGGCGATTGCCCTTGACGTGACCGACCCGCGGCAGGTCGACGAAGCGGTGAGAGCTGCCGAGGAGAAGTTCGGCCGTATAGATGTTCTCGTGAACAATGCGGGTTACGGCTACCAGGCGGCCATCGAGGAAGGCGAGGAGGACGAAATCCGTGCCATGTTCGATGCCAATGTGTTCGGGCTCTTTTCGCTGACCAGGGCGGTGCTGCCCGGCATGCGCGCCCGGCGGAAGGGACACGTCATCAATATCACGTCCTTGGCAGGCTTCATCGGGCTCCCGGGTTCCGGTTATTATGCCGCCAGCAAGCATGCCGTCGAAGGGTTCTCCGATGCGCTGGCAATGGAAGTCGCTCCCCTCGGGATCAGTGTGACCTGCGTGGAGCCCGGCCCCTTCCGTACCGACTGGGCGGGGCGGTCGTTGCGGCAGACGCCAAACAGGATCGCCGACTATGCCGACACCGCCGGTGCCCGGATGGCGACGACGACCGGTTACAGCGGCAAACAGCCCGGCGAT
>JAEYTV010000610.1 GCA_023433855.1 Pseudomonadota bacterium
ACCCTCGATCGTTGTTACGATTGGTACGATGAGCCTGTTTCGGGGCATTTCGTATGTCGTCCTTGGCGATAAGGCTTACGGGAAGTACCCGGAAAGCTTTGCCTATTTCGGCCAGGGTTATGTCGCGTGGGTGTTTTCCTTCGAATTCGTGCTGTTTATTGGCCTCGCCGCAGCCTTCGCTATCCTTCTCCATGCCACGAATTTCGGCCGGCAGGTCTACGTCATCGGCAACAACGAGTTCGCGGCGCGTTTTTCGGGCATCCCCGTTGAAAGGGTGAAGTTCATCCTGTTTCTGCTGACTGGCTTGATGGCAGGTATCGCGTCGGTATGCCTGACCTCGCGCCTGGGCTCGACGAGGCCGTCGATCGCGCAAGGGTGGGAGCTGGAAATCGTCACCATGGTCGTGCTCGGCGGGGTCTCGATCCTCGGCGGCGCCGGGACGATCGCCGGTGTGGTGATCGCTGCTTTCGTGATGGGCCTCGTAACCTTCGGATTGGGACTTCTGAACGTTCCTGGCATCGTCATGTCGATCTTCGTCGGCTTGCTGTTGATCGTCACCATCACAGTGCCGATCCTTATGCGCCGCATACGGGAAATGGGCCGATGAACCTTCAGAGATACGCATTCAAGATGAAGCTCAACCCAGGCATGGAGGCGGAATATAAAAGACGTCACGACGAAATCTGGCCCGAGTTGACCTCCCTGCTCCACGAGGCGGGCGTGAGCGACTACTCCATCCATCTGGACCGAGAAACGAACATCCTGTTCGGTGTCCTGACCCGTACCCCCAACCACACAATGGCAAGTCTGCCGCATCACCCGGTGATGAAGAAGTGGTGGGCCCATATGGCCGATATCATGGAGACCAATCCTGACAATTCGCCCGTGTCCGCTGACCTCGTGACGGTCTTCGAGTTGCCATGAGCGGTGCCCGCAAGATCGCCGTGCTCGATATCGGCAAGACCAACGCCAAGGTGGTCGTGCTCGACAGCGCGACAGGAGCGGAGGTCGCCGAGCGCCGCACGCCAAACCGTGTCGTCGCCGCTCCCCCCTATCCGCACTACGATGTGGAATCGCTCTGGTCGTTCATCCTGGAGGCACTGGCCGCATTTGCCAAAACGACGGGTTTCGATGCCATTTCCATTACAACCCATGGCGCGTCGGCCGTGCTGCTGGATGCGGAGGGCAATATTGCCCTCCCGGTTCTCGATTACGAGCACCGGTATCCGGCTGAAATCAGAAGCGCCTATGCAGCGATTCGGCCATCATTCTCCGAGACGTTCTCGCCGGGGCTGACGGGCGGCCTCAATGTCGGAGCGCAGCTTCATTACCAGAAGACGATGTTTCCGGACGATTTCGCCCGTGTACGGACGATCATGACCTATCCGCAGTATTGGGCATTCCGGCTGACCGGCGTGCCTGCGAATGAAGTGACGTCGCTCGGCTGCCACACGGATCTCTGGCGCCCTCGCGACGGGGTTTATTCCTCCCTGGTCGATAGGCTCGACATCCGCGCCGTCATGGCGCCACTCCGCTCCGGCTTTGATGTCCTCGGAACTGTGCTGGCACAGCACTCGGAGAGGATGGGATTACAAAGAGCGGTGCCGGTCCACTGCGGCATCCACGATTCCAATGCGTCACTGCTGCCGCATCTTATTGGCCGCGAACCTCCGTTCGCCGTAGTTTCCACCGGAACCTGGATCGTCAACTTCTCGGTTGGCGGCGACCTGGAACAACTCGATCCCGCGCGTGACACCCTGGCCAATGTCGATGCCTTCGGCCGGGCCGTTCCATGCTCCCGCTTCATGGGGGGGCGAGAGTTTGAGATGCTGACGGCGGAGCTTGGCAAGCTTGACCCGCAGGCGGCGCTTGCTGCCATTCCGGTCGTCATCGATCGACAAACCATGTTGCTGCCGAACCTTGTCGAAGGCTCCGGCCCGTTTCGGGGAAGGACGCGCAAATGGGTGAGCAGCGATCATGCCTCCACGGCCGAACGATGGGCCGCCGCTTGCCTTTATCTTGCGTTGATGACCTCCACTTGCCTGGAACTGATCGGCGCCAGGGGTCCTGTTCTCGTCGAGGGACCGTTCGCCTTGAATGCCGTATATCTACAGGCACTTGCATCCGTGCTCGGGCGAGAGGTTTCAGCGCTGCCCGGCTGGACCGGAACAAGCCAGGGCGCCGCCCTGCTCGCAGGTGCCGGCCCGGCGGCCGTAACGTCGCCGCAGCCCATAAAAGGCGATCTTGAGGGCATCAAAGCCTATGCCGAAGCCTGGCACTGGAGACTAAATGGCTAAAGCCTTTCAGTCTCCACTCCTCAGTCCAGGATTTCCCGCAGACGCACTGCAAGTTCCCTCGCCGTATAGGGCTTCTTGAGCCAGCTTCCGGAATGCGCAAGCTCGCGCCCGGCGATGGCGGGTTCCGCATAGCCCGAGGTAAAGAGAACCTTGATCCGGGGTCTGGTAGATCTCACCTGGTTGGCAAGCTCGTCCCCGGTCATGCCTCCCGGCATCACCACGTCGGTGAACAGCAGCGCAACATCGGCGTGACGTTCCAATTGCTCCAGCGCCTCGGCACCATTGGCCGCTTCGACCACCTCGTACCCAAAATCGGTCAGGCGGGATACGGCTACGCGCCTGACCCGTGGATCGTCCTCGACCACCAGAATCTTTTCCGTACCACCGGGTATCGCCGGAACAGGGGCAGTTCCATGCGGCTGATCCGGACGGCCAGCTTCCTCCTTCTGGGCCGCCGGCAGGAATATCCTGACACTCGTCCCTTGTCCCGGCTCGCTGTAGAGCTGGATGTTGCCGCCAGACTGCTTTGCGAAGCCGTATACCATGCTCAATCCGAGACCGGTGCCCGCCCCGACGCCCTTGGTCGTATAGAAGGGTTCGAATGCCTTTTCCTTAACCTCCGGCGTCATGCCGGTACCGGTATCCGTGACCGAGATCAGCACATAATCGCCGGTTCGCACGTGCGGGTACATCTGTGCGTAATCGACATCCAGCCTGACCCGCGAGATATCAATCGTGAGCTTTCCGCCCCGTGGCATCGCATCCCGGGCGTTGAGGACAAGGTTGAGCAGCGCATTCTGAAGCTGGGACGCATCGACAAGCGCTTCGTTGGACGCTCCGGTCACGATAGTACGGAATTCGATGGTTTCTCCGAGCGTTCGCCGGAGAAGATCGGAAAATCCGCTGACCATCTGCCCCACATCCACAAGGGCGGGGTTGAGAGGCTGCCTGCGCCCGAACGCCAGAAGTTGCCCGGTCAGCTTCGCGCCGTCGCCCGCAGCGTCCTGCGCCTCCCGCAGCAGCACCAGCAGTTTCTGGTCCTGCAGCTTGTTCTCTATCATTTCGAGGTTGCCGCTGATGACGGTCAGGAGATTGTTGAAGTCATGCGCAAGCCCACCTGTGAGCTGACCGATCGCTTCCATCTTCTGGGACTGCCGTAGCTCCTCTTCGATCTTGTGGCGGCTAGTGAGATCGCGAACGAAGCCGGTAAAGATACGTTTGCCGTTGGCGATCGCCTCACCGACCGCGAGTTCCATCGGAAAGAGCGATTTGTCCTTGCGCTGCCCGGTGACCACCCGCCCATAACCAATGATGCGACGCTCGCCCGTCGTGAGGTAACGGGAAATATAGCCATCGTGGGCGTCCCGGTCGGGTAGTGGCATCAGCATCTTGACGTTCTGTCCGCAGACCTCCGCCGAGGAATAGCCGAATAGCCGCTCTGCCGCCGCACTGAAGGACGTGATCACGCCTGCTTCATCGATCACGACCATGGCTTCGGGCACGGTATCGAGTATCGACCGCAGATGTGCCTCCCGCTCGGCCAGATTGTTCTGGGCGCGCTTCATGTCGGTAATGTCGTTGTTCGTCTGGATGATGACGGTATTTTCGCCATCCCAGGGGGTAACCGATACCCAGCGGGTGGCGATGAAGATTCGCTGGCCGTTCTTGTGCCTGTGAACCACTTCGCCTTCCCAGGAATGCTCTGCCTGGGCGGTTCGGCGAATGATCTCCAGGTCCTCCGGGAATTCGGTTGCGAGAAGGTCGTGGACCACCCGACCTAAAGCTTCTTTGCGGCTCCACCCATAAAGCCGCTCACATCCCGCGCTCCAGCGGCTGATGATTCCGTCATGTCCATGTACGATGAGGTTGGCATCGTTGAGGAGGCCGATTACCGCGTCGAGCTTGTCGTCCGTCCCTGTGGCAGCATGCTTATTCTCGTCCATGTTCATTCCGTCAGCGTACCGCTAGTGGCGGGGTCGCTCACCATGAACGACGAGATCCCGCCTGTCGTCTTCGCACTCGTCTCCGTCACCGGCAAGCTGTGCAAGCATCATGGGCTTGAGGATCCGGAGCGAGTGCCGGCCCACCTGGCCTATGACACCCTTGCTGGTCAGCTTGGTGATCGTTCGGGAGACGGTTTCGATTGTTAGCCCCAGATAGTCGGCCATGTCCAGCCGCGTCATCGGCAGATCAACCAGCACTTCAGCCATCAGCGTCGTTCCGCTACGTTTCGCCTCCTTCAGAAGAAAGCTGCAAAGCCGCTCCTCCGCACTCTTGCATGACAAGAGTACCATCTGATCCTGTGCGGCAGCCATTTCGTCGCAGACGTGAGAAATCATTTGGGGCCGAAGCTCTTCCGAAGTAGCAACGGCCATGTCAAATGCCCTACGGCCGAGGCGGCGAACCATCGTCGTCGTGATCGCTTCGGCGCTGTAGAGATAGGTGCCCTTGAGAGATAGACCGACCATGTCTCCTGCATTCAGGAAGCCCGTGATGATACGCCTGCCGTCGGAGATGATGCGGAAGACGCGGAGCGTTCCCTCCAGCACATCGAAAACGTGCTTGGCGTCGTCCCCTTCGAAGAACAGCGACTGGCCGGGCGCGAGATGCTCCACTGGTTGCCTGGTGAAAAGCGAGCGCAGGTCGCGGGCTTCGTCAGCTGCCGTTGTGGGCAGGAGGTCGGGTCCGGGGATTCGATTGCTGAGAAACATGCTGCTGCCTCCGTCTTTCGATGGGTGCAGTTGACCGAATCCCGGTAACAGGCGAATGCTAGCGCTGTGAAACACGGATCGATTTTGTAACAGATTGTAACGGGCCGATGCCACCACCCACATCCAGTACAAACCACATCCTGGTAGTCGACGACGACCCCCGCATCCGCCAGATGCTCAGCCGCTATTTCGAGGAAGAAGGATACTTCGTCAGCACTGCGGCCGACGGACACGAGATGAAGAGCCACCTTCGCCAGAAGGACATCGACATCATCCTGCTCGATCTTTCTCTTCCCGGTGGGCAGGACGGCCTTGATCTGGCGCGTGAGGTGCGGTCTCAGTCGGATGTGCCGATCATGATGCTGACCGGGCGCGATGACGTGGTCGACCGGATCATCGGTATCGAAATCGGTGCGGACGACTACGTGGCAAAACCCTTCCACCTCCGCGAAGTACATGCTCGATTGAAGTCGATCCTGAGGCGCCGCCAGCCCGCCCCGGGCAAGAACGAGGTGACTGGCGACAAGGTCATGCGCTTCGAGGGGTGGACGCTCAATCTCTCAAGGCGGCAGTTGCTGACGGCTGACGGAACGGAGGTCGAACTGACCACGGGAGAATTCGACATGCTGGCGGCCTTCCTGCAGAACGCCGGCCGCGTGTTGACGCGCGATTTCCTGATGGATTTTACTCGTGGACGCCAGCTCGAAGCCTTCGATCGCACGATAGATGCCCAGATCGTGCGGCTCCGCCGGAAGGTCGAAGCCGACCCTGGCAATCCACAACTGATCAAGGCCGTACGCGGCGTCGGATACATCTTCACGGGCAGAGTCGATCAGTGAAGCTTCCTGGGGTTGGAGGGCAGCGAATAAACTACGCCATCAGGCCTTCGTTCGACATGCTCGAGCGCCCTGAGGATTTCCCAGTCTCCGCCAGATTCATTGCAGAAGTGAACCTTTTCACATCCCATGTCGACCGCTCTGTCGCGGATAGCGCCAAAAAGCTTCTCGGCAACGTTCTCCCGTTCAATCAGACTGACGATACCAAACACTGGAACTTCCAGGCGCCGCCCGTCTGCCGGATGATCCCGAACCTCCACATGGCATAACCCCCGGATGTAGCCCTTCGCGTCGCAAACGGCTAACCAGCTATGACGCAAGGCCGCCGTTGCCGTCAGCACCTGCCACTTCTCGATCTCAAGCTGAGGGACGATCAACCGCATGATGGCAAAGGCGCGGTAAACATCTGCCTTCTTCAGGATTCTTGCTTCGTGATCCTCAACCATGTCATTCCTTCATGCGCCGACTGTCACACTTGTCAGGCTACCATTTCAGACTATGCCAGCGTGGAACGGCGGCATTGACCGGCGTCAATATATGCCAATCGGTTCGACGACCCGGCTTGAATGAGCGAGGCAGACGGCCTCTGGCGCCAACGCTGAATAACTGCCGGTGAAGGTTTTGATCTTGGTCAGAGACAACCGCCGGGGAAGGATTACCCTCTCCCTCTGACAAGGAGGATGTCATGCCACTAATTCTGAAATCGGGGTTCCTGACCTCATCGGGGTACGAGGGCCGACTTATCACGGACACGGGCGCAGGCGACAAGGTCGTGGTGATTACTCACGACGCACTTGCCGCCATCGCCGACCCGCCACGCACAGACG
>JAEYTV010000611.1 GCA_023433855.1 Pseudomonadota bacterium
TGGCAGAGGTCATTCGAAGACGGCCCTCGGGAAGTAGAAGCTGACCACGACATTCGGCATGTCGACGATCTCGGAGATGCGGAGGTCGCCACAGGTCGAAACGAGCATGTAAGCGTCGACCGGATCCATTTTCTGCGTTGTGGCGAGAAGGTCGACCATGTTGGCAACAGCGTCCTTGGCCGCAGCCCACAGATCGGGACCAACGCCGGTTGTGACCTCGTAGCCCTTGGCGTCGAGGTGGCGTGTCACGGGTCCTGGCGTCGTGAAGCGCGGGGTCTTCAGCGGCTGGTCCTTGATCAGATCGAGCGTCAGCACGACATCGAAGGGGCTTTCGATCGCGGTGCCGCAAACTTCACCGTCCCCCTGCGCGGCGTGAGTATCACCGACGGAGAACAGCGCGCCTTCAACCTCGACCGGAAGGTACAGGGTGGTGCCGGCCGCAAGGTCCCGGATGTCGAGATTGCCGCCGACGCGACGAGGCGGAACGACCGTATGGTGCCCGTTTTCGGCAAGCGCATTGCCGATCGTGCCGGCAAACGGCTTCAGCGGAACGCGACCGTTCTTACCGAAGAGCGCAGGCTCCATGCTTGAAGCATCGAACTTCCAGACATTCAGGGCCGGTTCCGGAAACTGGTCAGCAAGCAGGCCGAAGCCCGGAATGTTTGCCGTCCAGCCGAAGCCTGTGCCGTCGCGAAGCTGCGGCGTGAAGCTTTCGATCGTCACCTTCAGCACGTCGCCCGGCTTGGCGCCGTCGACGTAGATCGGGCCGGAGACGGGGTTGATCTTGGCAAAGTCCAGCGCGCTCACTTCCTCGACGGTGGACTGGGGGCCAAGCTGGCCCCCAGAACTGTCAAGGCACTGGAACAGGATCGTCTCGCCCGGCGCAGCCGTCAGGGCAGGGGCAAAGGAATTGTCCCAGCCGAAATGGTGCTGATGGGCGTGGATCGTGTGGTTGCAGTGCTTGCACATGATCCGATTACTCCTTGATGAAGACGTAGTCGTAGTTGACCGGGATCGAAACCGGATCGACGTAGAGCGCGTCGTCACCACCCATGCGAGCGGACTTCAACGTATAGCGCTGTTCGTTGAACACCGGTGCCCACGGCGCGTCTTGCATCACCTTCATGTAGATCTCGGACCACTTGGCGAGACGCTCGTCCGCCTTGGCCGGGTCGACGATGGAATCTGCTTCGACAGCGAGCTTGTCGAGGTCTTCGTTGCAGTACTTCGCCCAGTTCCAGCCACCTTCGATTGCGCCGGCGCAGCCGAGGATCGGGGCGTAGAAGTTTGCCGGATCGGGGAAGTCGGCGATCCATGCCATGCCGCCCGACCAGATCATCGGAGCCGTTCCTGCGCCGCCGGCCTCGATCACGTTGGCCTGAGCCAGCGACTTGATCGACGCGTTGATGCCGATTGCCTTGAGATCCTGCTGGATTGCCTGCGCAATCCGCGGGTTCGGGTCGGTGTTCATGACGAACAGCTCGGTATCGAAACCGTCTGCAAGGCCGGCATCCGCGAGCAGTTTCTTCGCGGCTTCCGGATCGTACTTGTAGCCTTCGTAGTCCTTGGTGTAGCCCGGCATTGACGGCGGGAGCGGCTGGGTCGCCGGAACGGCGCGGCCGTTGATGACCTGGACGATGCGGTCCTTGTTGATGGCCATGTTGACGGCGCGGCGAACTTCGACCTTGTCGAACGGCGCCTGGGTGACGTTCATGGTGATGTAGCCGGTGTGGAGCTGCCCGCCTTCGACGACGAGGCTCGCCTGCGCCTCATCCTTCATGACTTCCACGAACTTCGCCGGCGGGATGCCGTCACCGGGAATGTCGACTTCGCCGTTCTGCGCACGAAGCAGGGCTACGACAGGCTCCTGGCCCACTTCCACGGTGAAGCTATCGAGGTAGGGAACGCCGGGAATCCAGTAGTCGGCATTCTTCTCGAAGACCAGGCGCTGGCCGAGCGTCCATTCGGTCAGCTTGAATGCGCCGGTGCCGACCGGCTTCTTGCCGAAATCGGCGCCGGCTTCCTCGACAGCTTCCTTCGGAACGATGGACGAGAAGTTCAGAGCCATGACATGCAGGAAGGTTGCGTCGGGACGCGACAGCTTGAAGACAACCGTTCCCGCGTCTGGTGCGGTGACGCCGGACACGGACTGCGCCTTGCCTGCAGCAGCTTCGTCGTAGCCTTCGATCATCGAGAAGAAGCCCTGGCCCGGCGACTGCGTGGCGGGATCGACGACGCGGTTGATCGAGTACACGACGTCTTCGGCGACGACGTCGCGACCGTTGTGGAACTTGATACCCGGGCGAAGCTTGAACGTGTAGGTCAGGCCGTCTCCGGAGATTTCATAGCTTTCGGCGAGGCCTGGACGCAGGTTCGTGGTGCCCGGCTCGTAATCCATCAGGCCGTCGAACACCGACTTGATCATCGACCAGTTCTGCCAGTCGTAACCGATTGCGGGATCGAGTGTTGCCACGTCATCCTTGTAGGTAACAACCATGTTGCCGCCATGCCGGGGCTCCTGCGCCTGGACCCGGCTGAATGCCGGCAGCGCCATCAGCGTCGCGAGCGCCGTTGAAAGTATCAGCTTCTTCATTTGTTTCTCCTGTGAGGGTTGAAAGGGTCAGCGCAGCTTGATGCGCGGGTCGATGAGCGGCGAGATCAGGTCGGCGATGAGGTTGCCGAGAACGATCCCGCAGGCCGAGACGAGGGTGACGCCCATGATGATCGGTATGTCCACGCGCTGGATTGCCTGCCAGGCGAGCTGACCGATGCCGGGCCAGCCGAAGACGCTCTCGACGACGACGATGCCGGACATGAAGAGCCCGATGTCGATGCCGATCATGGCGATGATCGGCAAGATCGCGTTGGGAAGGGCGTGACCGAGAATGACCTTGCGGCGACCGAGCCCCTTGGCGCGGGCGGTGCGGATGAAATCGGCGCGCAGGACGTCGACCATCGAGGAGCGCATGATGCGTGAGTACCAGCCCGATCCCAGGATGCCGAGGGTGATGGCCGGCAGCACGATGTGGGCGAACGTCCCGTAGCCGCCAATCGGGAACCAGCCGAGCTTGATGGCGAAGATGAAGAGGAGAAGCAGCGCCACGACGAACTGGGGTGCAGAAACCGTCAGGAAGCTCGTCAGCATCAGGCCGTTGTCGATGGACTTGCCACGGTTCAGCGCGGCGATGATGCCGAGCGGCAGGCCTATAGCAAGCTCGCAGGCGATCGCCGCCACGAGCAGAAGCAGCGTTGCCGGCAGACGCGAGGCGATGAGTTCGGCCACCTCGGTCTTTTGCAGGTACGAGCGGCCGAAATCACCCTGTGCGAGGTTGAGCAGGTAATTGCCGTATTGGACAAGGAATGGCTGGTCGAGGCCGAGCTGCTGGCGGATGCTTTCCACCGTCGCCGCCGTCGCCGAACGTCCGGCGATCTGCCGGACCGGGTCTGCGGGCAGCACGTAGAGCAGCACGAAGGTGATGAACGAGACGCCGAGCAGGATGAGCGCGGACTGGACGAGACGTCGAAGGATATAAGCCGCCATCAGTCACGTCCCTGTTGTGTCGGATCGAGGATGTCGCGAAGCGCGTCCCCCACGAGATTGAAGGCGAGTGCCAGGAGCAGGATGGCGGCGCCGGGGATGAAGACGAGCCATGGCGCCGACTGGAAGTAGGTCTGGTTCTCGAAGATGATGTTGCCCCAGGACGGTATCGGCGGCTGGACGCCGATACCGAGGAAGGAAAGCGTCGCCTCCAGCAGGACAGTCGTCGAAATGCCGAGCGTGCCCCAGACGATGAGGGTCGGGATCAGGTGTGGCAGGACGTGCCTGAACAGAATGCGGCCGTGCCCGGCGCCGAGCGTCTTCTCGGCTGCGATGTAATCCCGTTCGGCGAGCGAGGACGTCTGCGTGAAGATCACCCGTGCCGTCTGAACCCAGTTCACGAAGGCGATCACCATCGCAACGATCCAGAGCGAGGGTGAGAAGATCGCTGCGAGGCAGATCGCCAGCAGCAGCGCCGGAAACGCCATCATCTGGTCGGTGAAGCGCATCAGTACCGCGCCGACCACGCCGCGGAAATAGCCGGCCGTGACACCAACAAGCGTACCGATGAAAAGCGCCGCGCCGTTGGCGACGAGCCCGATGATCAATGAGGTCTGTGCACCATATAGCAAGCGGGAGAAGAGGTCGCGGCCGAGAAGGTCCGTCCCGAACCAGAAGGTTTCGTTCGGCGGAAGAGGGGCGCCCTCGATCGTCAAGCCGTCGAAGAACTGTTCATAGGGGTCGTGCGGCGCAAGCCATTTCGCGAAGACCGCGCCGCCTACGCATATCAGGACGATCAGCAGCCCGGTGAGGGCCAGTTTCCGTTGGATCAACCGCCGAAGGATGGATGGTCCGCTCGGCGGCACGACCAGCGGTTCAGGCGAGATCGATGCTTCTGTCATCGTCGGTGCCCCTCTCGTTTGAATGGTTCGCGACAAGCCGCTCGGCGGCGGTTTCTATCGGCACCCGCCACGCCATCGCGGTTTGGCGCAGCAGGTCGTAAGCCTCTGCCTCGGTCTTGCCCTTCATCACGAACATCATGACGGCGCGTACGATCGTCTGCCGGGCAGACAGGCGGTTTTGCAGGTCCGCGATCAGGGCATCCGATGCCTTGGCGCGATCGAAATTGCTGCGTGCCACAAGGAGGGCGGCGTAGACACCCTTGTCGCTCAGCGGCTTCAGGAGTTGCGCATGCGCGCCCATCTCCATTGCCCACTTGAGCCGCCCCGGCGCTTCCGAGCCGATCAGCGCGATCATCGGCATCGGGGACTGCCCGGCAGACCATGGGAATTGCTCGTCGTGCCCCATGTCGGCGTCGTAGAAGATGAAGTCGGCGCCGATCGCCTCGGCTGGGAGCTCCGGCCAGGCTTCGCGGACTTCCAGTCCGATGACGCCGAGTTGCCGGATCAGGCCTTGAACCGAAGGGTGCGGCCGATGCAGGATCCAGGCCGTCGCGCCTCCGAGATTCTCGGTGCGGATGCCGGTCATGAACCCACCTCCCTCAAGGGGCCGTCATGGGAGGTTTCGAATTGACGCGTGAGATAGGGATCTGCCGCAAGTGGCGGCAGCCGCTTGATCTCGCGGAAGCGACCGTTGACCAGCCGCGCGATGATCGCAGGTTGGGGTGCGTGAAGATTGGCGCCATCGAGCCGCGGCGTGTGGCCGGAGACGGCCGCAGACTGCACAAGTTCGGATAGCGGAAGGACTTCTGCGTCCGGGCGGCCGTGCAGCAGTTTGGCCAGTTCATGCACCGACTGGCGGGCGATCTCGTGAAATGATCCGCCTGAACCACCCTCGGGCTCGAACCACGGCCCGGCCGAAACCAAGCCCTCCGCCGCACTGCCGGCGGATTCGGTCTCGCATTCGGTGAAGTTGCAGGACAGGACGGTGAGGCTGTTCTCGAAGCCCGGTTCCTGCTTCAACTCCGCCAGACGCGACAGAAAAGCATAGGAGCTGTCACCCACAAGCGAGTTGAGGATGAAGTCCGGCTTCAATACCCGGATCTCCTGGATGATGTGATCGAGGTCTGTGTCGCCAACGGCAATATAGCGGTCACCAAGCACGTCGCCCGCCGCTGCTGCGACACGTTCGCGGGCAATCCGGGCCATCTCCCAGCCCCAGATATAGTTGGAACCGACGAGGTAGGCGCGGTTGCCAAGCGTTGGCAGCGCCCAGTCCAGGAGTGGCAGCAGATGCTGGTTCGGGCAGGAATGCATATAGGCCACGCGCTCGGATGCCTCGAAGCCCTCATAAGGCACTGGATACCACAAGATCCCGTCGAAACGTTCGAGCTCCGGAATGACCTCCTTGCGGCTCGCAGAGGTGATGCAGCCAAAGATGTGGCGCGCTTGCGAACTGCGCAGGATTTCGCGGCAGAGGGGCGCATAGCGGTCCAAACGTCCCTCCGGGTCGCGTTCGACGACGCGGAACGCAACGTCGAGAGCGGGATCGGCGTTCACTTCGTCCACGCCCTGCAACACACCATCGCGGCTCGCTCGCGACAGTGCGGCATACATGCCGCTGCCGGAAAGAAGAACGCCTATCTCTATGACCCGCTTCATGGGTGCCTCAATGCGGAAAACCCCGCACCGAGTCGCACAACAGCGCGATCGGTAACGGGGCTCGGATGCCGGATATTTGTCCCAGTTTATAGCCGATCCGTTCGCAATGGAAGTTTTAAATTACGACTTCAGGCCGTCAGGGTTTACGATTTTGTCCAAATCTCTCGTTCAAGAGCAATATTTGTGCACCTGCCGCTTTTTGATGTGCACCTGCCACTTTTTAGAGCTTCACGCATGGTGATGAGATGCTACTGACATACAGAGTGAGGCCCCGATCTAGGCCGCGGTTGGCGCGGCAAACCACTGCCAGCCGCCTTTCCCCTCCAACTTTACCCTGTAGAGCGCCTCGTCAGCCCTCTTAAGAAGCTCTGGCAACTCGTCTCCGTCCTGTGGAAACAGGCATGCCCCGATACTAGCACCTACGCTGACCGTGCGGTGTGCGGCTTCAATGGGTTTGCTCAGCGAGTTTTCAATCCGCCAACATAGCTTGGCTATTTGATCGTAGCTGGCGATGTCATGACAGAGCACGACGAACTCGTCGCCCCCCAGGCGACAGACAAGATCTTCCTTGCGCACGCAGTCCCGTAGCCGGTTAGCCACTTCGATGAGAACGGCGTCGCCTGCATCATGTCCATACCGGTCATTGACCGCCTTGAACCAATCGAGGTCGACCAGCAGCAATGCCGAGACACCATGAGAGCCATCTGCCGTCTCTACGCGATCCGACCACCGGTTTTGCAGCAAACGGCGGTTGGGCAGGCCGGTCAGAGCGTCTTCAAAAGCCAGCCGATGCAGAGCCAGCTCCGCCCGTTTGCGCTCGGAGATGTCTTCGAAGGTGGCGATGCCTATACTGATGTCGTGCAGGAGGATGCCGCGGTGTTGAACCGTTCGGACATCGCCGTTGGCACATCTCACCTCAACCTCAAAGCCGTCGATTTCGCTAATTCCGCTTGCGGAGGTCTTCCACAGATTTTCCCACCGGAGGCGGGCCATCCGACGATGATGCTCATGGATATAGGCTTGTTCGATCCACTCCTCGACGGTTGTAAAATGATCGTTCGAATAGCCGAACAGCCTCTTGAAGGCGCGGTTGCCGTATCGGATGTTGCCGTCAGGCAGAGTTGCCCAGGAAAGCCGCGTAGGGAGTCCATAAAGAATGATGTGCAACTCCTGGTACGACAGAGTCTCGGAATTCACGCTTTCTAGGAATTCTCTCAATCGCCTCTCCCGCAGAGCCCCTATGCGCGATCCTGCCGCCTCTGGACTTCTGCCACATGTAGTGGCCGGTCTATCATCTTGAGCTATCTAGAATGTTAATTCTCTTCCCCAGCCGCTCGTGACATCGCCCAATGTCCGATGTGAGTCCCGTCTCCGTCAGGAGAAACTCCAGACATACGCGTGAAGCGGCCATGGAGCCCGCGTCGACATATCCGAAACACGGTCCTAGTGCGACCCGGCCCGGGCCCAGCCCGCGGCCTCCGATCGCTCCAGGTCAGCCATTGCGGCCAAGGTCTGTTCGACAACGGATGCCAGGCGCGACAGGATTTCTTCGTCGATGGTCTCCCCCGAGTTCAGGGCGGACTCCATCTGCTGGCAGATCGCCATGGCTGTCCCAGCACCTGCACTGGAGCACTGCGATTTGAACGCATGAACGAGTTTTCTGGCTTCTGGGCTGCCAACCCGAACATCCTCGATGACCGCAGTGCATGCGCTATTCGCATTGGCCCTGAACAGCGCGAAGACCTTGCTCCTGACGTCAGTTCCGGTCACCTGGCGGAGGCCATCGAACATTTCCAAGGTTTCAGGTAGAAGCAGCGGATGTGCCTCGACAGCTTCGGTACCGGTCCCGATTCCGCCTCCGGCAACAGAATTGACGAGGCCCATCTCTGCGAAGATCTGCATCAGGTGCGCCATGGTGAATGGCTTGGCGAGATAGGCATCCATCCCGGCGTTCTTCCAGTCTCCTCCGTCCTTGCTCATGACGTGACCGGTCAGCGCGACGATCAAGGACCGCTTACGCCCCTCCATTCCTTCCACTTGCCGGATCTGACGTGTTGCTTCGAAACCGTCCATGTCAGGCATGGAGCAGTCCATGAAGATCAAATCATAGGAGCGATGCGCAATCCAGGAAAGAGCAGCGCGGGCGCTTTCGGCACGGTCGCACTCGACATTGAAGGTACGAAGCGCTTCGCCGAGCACCTCGCGATTGACTGCCACATCATCGACCACAAGCACTTTCAGGTGCCTCAGGTCCGGCAGCGTCTGCTGCTGGGTTGCCGTCCTTACATTCAGCTTATCCAGGTCGCCGTTGTCGAGGGCGGCGCAGACCCTGTCGAGCATGTCTCGCGACAGAGGCAACGGCAGCTCGAGCAATGACGTCGCGCCGTCCCCGAGCGGTTGAGTTGTCGCAGCGAAGGGTTGGAGCAGCACAATAGGGGCGGTAGTGGTGGCGGACAGCTTGGGGAGCGCAGAGCTATCCGACCGCACAAGCACCGCGTCCGAGGTTTCGGTTAAGTCTCCCGTCACGGAGACTCCCCGATCCATGAGGGACCTCCGAACGACATTCCGAGAGACCACGTCGTCGTCGATCAACAGAACGGTCAACGGTTTCGATGGCGTATAAGGCCGCGCACTCTCGAGTTGTGCCATCGGCAATGACACCATAAATCGTGTCCCTGATCCTGGCGTACTTTCCACGTTTATTGTTCCGCCCATCAGTTCCGTCAATTGCTTGGCAATCGACAGTCCGAGTCCGGTCCCACCGAACTTGCGAGTGATGCTCGCATCGGCCTGCGCGAAGCGGGTGAAGATTCGCTCCAACTGATCCGCAGCAATGCCGATGCCGGTATCCTCGACAACCAGGTGAATGGGGTGCTGCGGATGCGTCTGTTCAAGAGCTATGGTAACGCCGCCGCGTTCGGTAAACTTGAGCGCATTATTGACGAGGTTGCTGACGATTTGGGTCAGTCGGACGGGATCGCCAACCACCGTTTTCGGAACGATAGGCGAGACATAGATCGAAAGGGTGAGACCCTTTTCCCGGGCACGTTCGGCAAATAGGGCCGCCACGTCTTCGACGACGGCATCAAGCGAAAAGCTGATGCTCTCCAGCTCCACTCTGCCGGACTCTATCTTGGCGAAGTCCAGGATGTCGTTGATGATATGCAGCAGGTTCTTGCCGGAGCGCATGATGATCTCGGCATAGCGTTGATGTCTGGACGGCAACGGCGCCGCAGAGAGCATCTCCGCCATCACCAGCATGCCGTTCATCGGCGTGCGGATTTCATGGCTCATCGTCGCGAGGAAGGTCGACTTCGCCGCGTTTGCCGCATCCGCCTCCTCCTTGGCGATCCTGAGGTCGTGAGTCCTCTGCTCCACCGTTTCTTCGAGCGTTTCGCGGTGCTTCTGCAACAGGCGGTCCCGCTCATCGATACGGCCAAACATCTCGTTGAAGGCCTCCACGAAAATGCCCACCTCATCGTTTCGCCGCTTCTGAAGCCGACGCGTCAGATCCGAGCGGTTGCCGATGTCCTTCAACTCCTCTGCCAGGGATCGAAGCGGCCGCAGGACGCGAGTCACCTGGACCTTCGCGAGCAGGGATGTGGCGATCACAAGCACCAGTCCCAGGAGTGTCGAATACACGAACGCGTCGAGATATCGCTGCCCCAGCCCTTTGACCTCTACCTGCATGGTAATCGATCCGACGATCGTGCCCGCCTTTCGTACGTCCGCCGTCACCTCCAGCGACGTCGGAAACAGGTCGAGCGCCGGTACATCCTCGCCGGAAATCAGGCGGGCACCTGCACCGATCTCCGTGATTGTGCCGCCGGCAGCATCTCGTGCCGCAACATAGACGATGTCGGGAAAATCTCGGACGCCGCGCAGGACTTCCAGTACGCCCCGCACGTTGCGGGCCGCTATGGCGTCACCCGAGGCGGCCGCAAAAGCATAGGCAGCACTCTGGTAGCGCATGTTTTCAGCTTTCAGCGCTGCACGAAAGTCCGAGAAGAGGAACAGCCCGACGCCGGCCGCGATCCCGAGGCCGACCGCCACGGTCACGATTCTCGAAACTCGTGTCGAAATAGGGGTGTCCCGGTCCATGATCATATCCTCTTCCCAGGATTATGCTTCAGGACTCTAATCAATCGGTGAATGACCGGGAAAAGACTGATTAACCTTATGAACCAGCTTAAACATCTCTCTTTTAGAATGTAACCATATGTTAGTTCTTGAAGTGTTCTCTGGATCCCGGAGGACAAGATGTCTGAGTTGAACTGCCTGATTGTCGACGATGACCCGCTGCATACCGTCGTGGCAGAGAGTATCCTTGGGTCGATCACCACAGGGAGGGTTGTAAGTGCATCAAGCGGCAAAGAGGCGCTGGCGATCCTCGGCCAAGAAGTCACTGCGATCGATGTCGTTCTACTCGATCTCAACATGCCGGACCTCGATGGGCTAGCCTTCATGCGTGCCGCGGTCGAGGCAGGATTTGCAGGCAGCATAGTCATTTCGAGCGGGGAAAGCCCTGCCGTACTCAGATCCGCCGAGACCATGGGCAAGATGCTGGGCCTTTCTGTCCTGGGAGCTCTCGCAAAGCCGCTGAAGCCTCACGAGATGGCGCAGATGCTGCAACGGGTTGCGAGCCGCAGAGCACCGGAGCTAGCCCGGCTGAAAGGTTTCTGCAGGGATGATTGTGAGCTCACCCCCTACTATCAACCTCAATACGATCTCGCATCCAAGAAAATAGCAGGTCTCGAGGCGTTGATACGGGTCACTGACAGCAATGGCAGGGTTTACGGCCCGGCGGAGGTCTTTCAGTCGATCGTCTCCCAGGAAGATCTCGCCGACGTCTCTCTGAAGATCGCCAGAAAGGTGCTTTCGGATACGACTGTTTGGCGTTTGTCTCCGCCGACGGTGTCCATCAATATGGACGCCTCTGTCCTGGAAAGGGCGGACGTGGTGTCCGATTTGCAGAAGTCGGTCATCGAATATAGCATCGATCCGCGTCACGTCTGCCTCGAGCTTACCGAACGTTCCCTGCCGAAGGATCTTTCGTGGCTGCTGGAGGCGCTGACGCGGCTTCGGATGTCCGGTTTCCGGCTCTCTTTGGACGACTACGGGACGGGCGCATCCAGTTTCGAGCTCCTCAGGCTCTGTCCTTTTTCGGAGGTCAAGGTCGACAGAACGATCATCCAAGGCTGTCCGACGGATCCAGTCAGCCGCAAGTTCTTGCAATCTGTAGGCGGGCTTGCGCGCGACCTCGGCCTGACCTCCGTCGCCGAGGGGGTCGAAAATGACGCCGAGCTTTCTGAGGCCAGGGCTGCCGGCATCGACCGTGTCCAGGGCTTTCTCTTCTCTCGGCCGGTGCCGCCCGATCGCCTCGCGGAGATGGCGTCCGAGTTTCAGATGGACATGGAATGACAGGCGGAAAGCTCATATCACGGCTGCGCAGGCTTGCAGCGTGCCGACAGGGACACATGGCGATGATGACGGCATTGTTCGCACCTGTTCTGATTGGCCTTGCCGGCGGCGCAGTCGATTTCACCGCCTTCAATGGCCACCGTGCGCATCTCCAGGAAACCGCGGACGCTGCTGCCATCGCGGCGGCCAAGGAAGCGTCTTTGAACGGCTGGTCTGATAAATCAGCGCAGTCCGTCGTCGATGGCTTCCTGAAAGTCCACACAAGCTCCAGCGACCAAGGCGCTGTCAGCGCTAATGTGGTGGTCGACGCGGCTTCCAGGCGCGTGGACGTCGTCCTTGAACAGGACCATTATCCCTACATGGTTGTCGGGTATTTCGTGGGCAGTCCACAGATCCGGGTCGCCGCTTCCGCCCAATCCAGCAACACGTCCAACATCTGCGTCATAGGCTTGGAAACAGCCGACGCGGCAACGATATCGCTTCAGACCAATGCGGTCGTATCCGCCCCAAAGTGCGCCGTATACTCGAACTCGCTGAGCAGCTCCGGCCTGACCTCGACGGGAAATGCGCTGCTTACGGCGCAGCTTGCGTGCTCCGCTGGAGGATATTCCGGCGGAGCCAAGAACTACCAGACAATGCCCGTCCCCGATTGCCCGACGGTTGTCGACCCTTTGCAGGCCCGCCCCGCCC
>JAEYTV010000612.1 GCA_023433855.1 Pseudomonadota bacterium
TCGACTTCTACTTCGCCTGCAACGATCTCTTTGCCTATGACGTGTCGATCTGCCTCAATGCATGGTGTTTCGAGAAGGACCACTCCTACAACCTCACCAAAGGCATGGCGCTTCTGCAAGGTTACCAGACGGTGCGCCCCCTCTCGAAGGATGAGCTTGCAGCGCTTCCGACACTGTCGCGCGGCTCCGCCCTGCGCTTCTTCCTGACGAGGCTCTACGACTGGCTGACGACACCCGCGGGGGCTCTGGTGGTCAAGAAAGATCCGTTGGAGTATCTGCGCAAGCTGCGCTTCCACCGGCAGATTTCCACAGCCGCAGAATATGGGCTGGCAGCATGAAGCATGTCGACATCTTTACCGACGGCGCCTGTTCGGGCAATCCTGGACCCGGCGGCTGGGGCGCTATCCTCCGTTACGGCGAGACGGAGAAGGAAATGTTCGGCGGTGAGGCGGAAACGACCAACAACCGCATGGAATTGATGGCCGCCATCCAGGCGCTCAACGCGCTCAAGCAGCCCTGCGAAGTCGATCTCTACACCGACAGCGCCTACGTGAAGGACGGGATCTCCAAGTGGATCTTCGGCTGGAAAAGGAACGGCTGGAAGACCTCCGACAAGAAGCCGGTCAAGAATGCCGAGCTTTGGCAGCAGCTCGAAGAGGCGCGCAACAAGCACACGGTGACATTGCACTGGATCAAGGGCCACGCCGGTCATCCGGAAAATGAGCGTGCCGATGAACTGGCACGACTTGGAATGGCACCCTTCAAGAAGAAGTGACGGACGGCGTTCCGTCTCCTGAATGCGAAAGAAGCCGCCCAGGGACCGGGCGGCTCTGACTGCGTCTCCCGCTCGTCCGCTTAACGGACGATTTAACGGTGACGATGGAAACGTGCGCCGTGATAACGGCGGGGGCCATGATGGCGATGGTGGCCACTTGCTGCCACGCCCCCAATGACGCCCGCTGCCAATCCCAGTACGCCAAGGGCGATCGCCGCATCCGCGCCGGAGTCAACGCGGCCCACAAGCACGTCACCGCTGCCAGGTCCCCTCCGCGGGGCCGGTTTCGGCCGCGACGCCAGCCAGCTCTGATAGACAGGCTGTGAATCGGCCCGGAGCTTCGCCAACTGGTCGTATGACAGGTAGCCGGTCACGGGCCCCGAGACGACGGATTGCCATTGGGAGATGGCAGAGCGGCTTCTCGACCCGAGAACCCCGTCGGTACCTCCAGTATTGAACCCGAGCGCGCTCAAGCGTCCCTGGACCTCCCGCCTCGTCGAGCGATCGCCCATGATCAGCGCCTCTTCGGCGGGCCCTCCGACGCTGAAGGCCGAAGTCTCCTGCAGCGCAGCCGGGCTCGCGTCACCGTTGATGTCGGACGTGACGATATCATCGGTCGTCGCGGTGAGTTTCACAATGCGCGCCTGTGCGATCGACGTGAACTTGCCCGTCGGGTAGGCGCTGATGTAGCTCTGGTATTCGTCTATCGTATTTCCCTGAGCCGCGGCTTGCCACAGCGCGAATTCCTGCTCCCATTGGCTAGCGTCCATCGACCCCGTCGCGGCTGTTTGCCCAGCCGGGATGGTGGGCAACACCGCCGCCAAGGGCGGCTGAGTGGGCATGCTGGTCGGGTTGGTTGCTGCAGGGGCGAGAACCTCCTGCGCGCCGACCTGTCCGGCGATCAGCGACATGCTGATCACGCTAGCAACCATGACATTGAAATAGTTTGTTCTTTCCATGATCTGTACCCCCGCAGTGTCTGATGGTCGGCCGTTTGTCGCCGAGTGTGAAATTCGTGCTTGCGCCGCTTCTAAGCTGTGAGTGAGCGCAGAGATGTGAGAGGCCTCAGTCGCCGATCGCGGCATAGTAACCATTGAGGTCGAGGCCACAGGCCTGCTTGGGCAGGCCATTCAGATAGATGCCGCCGTCGGGCGTGGGCACCACGGAGACTTTCCACCCCCGGCGGATTTCCCCCGCAAGCCCTGTCGCCGTGGCCTTCAACACTCCGGACACTGTGCATTTTCTCTTCGTGTAGTCGAAGCGATCCGCAATGATGACCGTCACGACCGAGCGTTCCGAAATCTCCACCGCACATTGGATGCTGCCGGTGCACTGGCCGGCGTAATCGCCAGCAAGGCCGGACGCGGAGGCACTTTGGATGGTCGAGAGCAGCAAACCTGCAACGAGGCTAATGCGATACATTTCTGGTGTGACCCCGCTCGTTGGACATCGAATTGACACGATTTTGCCACATTCGCCTTAAGGCCCCTCTAAGCAGCGCAGTAAACGCAACTTGAAGTGCCTGCGGCTAATTATTTGTATTTTTTTATTTATCTTCGGGCGGCATAGGTCTGCGACTTCAGCCCGGCGGCGAAGCGGGACTCCTGTGGGAGGCCCGCGGTCCACCTTCCGCCTCCGGTAAGTGCGGCTAGTGTTTGGGAAACTACGCGCCAGCGGGTTGCGCGCGCAACGTCAATGACTATTCTGCCGCCAGACAAGATCGGAGGTCGCTGATGATCCTGCATGTCGTGCTGGTTCGGTTCAAGGCTGCCCTGCAGCAATCCGAGAAACAGGAGATCTATGAGGAGATCGCTGCGTTGAAGGACGTGGTGCCCGGTATCGTCGATCTCCGATATGGGCCCAATGTCTCGCCCGAAGGGCTGAATGGTGGTTTCGTCGACGGGTTCGTCGTCACCTTCGAGAGCCGGGAGGCCCGCGATGCCTATCTTGTCCATCCCCGGCACGTCGCCGTTGGCGAACGTATTGTGGGGTCGGCAGACGGGGGCCTGTCGGGCTTGATCATCTTCGATCTGGCGATCTGATAGTGGCCGCCCACCCAAGGGTGTTGGCGGCACATGACCTTAGCCTTGAATCTGCTCCAGCATGGCTGCCGCACCGGAAAGTGTGGTCTGTCCTGGACTGTCCTCGACGTTGAGCGATGTGACGACACCGTCCTCCACCAGCATCGAGTAGCGCTTCGAGCGCAGCCCCAGGCCGCCGGCCGAAAGATCGGCTTCGAGGCCGACTGCCTTGGTGAATGCGCCGTCCCAGTCGGCAAGATAGTGAATCTTGCCCATCCCGCCGGATTGCTCGGCCCAAGCGCCCATGACGTGCCAGTCGTTCACCGCCAGGACTGCGATGTCGTCGATGCCCTTCGAAAGAAAGGCGTCTCTGTTCTCGAGGTAGCCCGGCAGGTGGTTGAGCGAACAGGTTGGCGTGAACGCGCCGGGCACTGCGAACAGCACCACCTTCTTGCCCTTGAACAGTTCGTCGGTTGTGATCTCCACCGGGCCGTTGATTGTCTTTTCTTTGAATTTGGCTTGCGGCAACCTCTCGCCAACAGCGATACTCATGGTGATTTCCTCCTTGCGAGCCGGCGGCACGTCGCGCGCGGCCGGGCAGACTATAGTCGGCCGTTGACGCAAAACAAGGATGGACGGGGATGCAGGGCCTGCTTAGTTGAAGGCGAGCGAGGTTTCCATGGCGCGATCGCCGGCGATCACCAGGATGCCCCACTGTTTTCCGGTTACATCGTAGTTTCTGGGCAGCTTGCCGACGGGCATGTCGAGTGAATACCTGTCGCCGTCCCTGCGGCCGTTGATCCCTTCGATGAGCACGTGACCCTGGGGGCCGGTCACGATCACCTGCGACGGTGCCGTCGTGTCCCCCGGAAGCCTGAGTTTGAGATGAAGGGTGTCGAGGTCCGGCGTGATGGCGTGGTCAAGCACGGCAAAGTCATGGGAAGGCGGCTCCGGAACCTTGGACATGGCCTGGTTGACGATCATCGCTTCTTCTGCAGGCGTCCCGCCCACCTGCTTCAGCGCGAGAGAAAAGTCCGCCTGGAATGGAATGCAGATGTTCTGGCACAACCCGACAAAGGCAGATGCTGCGAGATTGAGCGGCCTGCCGGGATCCCGTACCGTCAGTTCGAAGGGCAGTGCCACCGGCGTGTCGTAGCCGATGTCCTTCAGCTTGCCACTGTCGATCCGCTTCGGCACCGGATAGGAAACCCGGACCTGAGTTATCCCGCTCTCCCTGGAGAACACGACCTGCGGCGGAATGCCGGCATCCCCCGGTTCCTTCCAGTAGGTGATCCAGCCAGGCTTGGGTTCGATCTGCAACGCGCCGCGGACAGTCCCGTCCGGTCTCGGCGGCAGTGCCACGATCCGCATGCGCCCGCCCTCATTGGTGGCCCATGGCGTCATTTCGGCGCGCAGAGGGGCTGCGCCAAACAGCAGTGGGGCGAGGGGGAGACACAAGGCAAACGCTGCGGGGCTGATGATGCGAAACATGGGGCACCGGATTTCTTCCATGGAGGCATTTAAGCGATCCCCATGGCCCCGACCAGCGATCATGAACAGAAAGCCGATCATTTTCGGTTGATTGATCCGAGATGGTGCCCCATGTCTTTCTGAGTGGCAGATCGAAGGTTTCCGCCGTTGCAGTCGGAGGCCAGGCTGGAGGAACAATGGTTTTCCCGACGGTGAGGGACAGGGGCGAACGTGGTTTCCTGGACGGCCAGCTGCTGATCGCCATGCCGGGCATCCAGGACGGCGATTTCGCGCGCAGCGTCGTCTATGTCTGCGCTCATTCGGCAGCCGGTGCGATGGGCTTCATCATCAATCGCTCTCATGAGATTTCCTTCGCCGAGGTCCTCCTTCACCTGAAGATCATGGACAAAAGTCAGACACTGACGCTGCCCGGCCAAGCCCGCGACCTCCCGATCCTTTCCGGAGGACCGGTGGAAACGGGCCGTGGCTTCGTGCTTCATTCGGATGATTTCGTCAGCGAATCGTCCATTCCCATCAGCGATGACATCTCCCTCACGGCAACTCTCGACGTCATCCGGGCCATCTGTGAAGGGAAGGGGCCCTCACGGGCGACGATGTTGCTTGGTTATGCGGGATGGGGCCGAGGACAGCTGGAGGCCGAGATGTCCGCCAATGGCTGGCTGAACTGCCCGCCAGATGACGAGCTCATCTTCGATCCCGTGCTTGAGGGGAAGTATGACCGGGCCCTCGCGCTTCTGGGTGTCAGCCCTGAAATGCTCTCCAGCGAAGCAGGCCACGCCTGAGCTTATTTCCTCAACGCCGGAACGAAGGCGGCCCACGCGCATTGTCTTTGCTGCAGACACTCGCGTGTCGACAAGCAAAGGAGAATACCATGGGCAGCACCAGCGACAAGATGGCCGGCAAGGCCAATGAAGTGGCCGGTAAGGTAAAGCAGGCCGCCGGTGACGTCACCGACGACAATAAGATGCGTGCCAAGGGAGCCGCACAGGAAACCAAGGGCCACGCCCAACAGGCGAAGGGCGAGCTCAAGGATGCGGCCAAGAAGGTAGTCGACCGCGCGTAATGTCGGCCACAACCTGTAGAGTGAACCAGCTCCGGTCCCCGGGGCAGGGTTTGTTTGTAGGGGCTTCGGGTCGGGGAATTGGGCCTGCG
>JAEYTV010000008.1 GCA_023433855.1 Pseudomonadota bacterium
GGTTATCCTGGCCCGCCCGAACGAACCTTTGATTAACCTATCGCGAGGCGAGGGGCAAGGTGGCGCCGGTCACGCGGCGATACGCCGGTAACCGGCAGTCACAGCACGCCGTGAAATGAATCGCATCTGCGACTTGCGTGAAGCTTGATTGATGGAGGCCCGGCGGCGTTTCCGTCCGAGCACTCTGCGGGGGAAGAGTACATGAATTGCCGCACCGAGCACCGCACAGACCAGGAAGGTTGCCTGGATCTCCAGGATCTGCGTCAGGACTGCTACGCCCGGCTGGATGAACTGGGCCAGCACGGCGGCCAGTGCGACGGCATATCGTGGTGTAAAGACCGATTTGCCGAAGAGACAGCCAAAAATCCGAACCGGCCGGCATTCGGGCAGATTGTCGTTATCGGCAAGCGGACCGGAGATGCGCGGATCCTGATATGACCATAGGACATAGATCACGAGATAACCGAGCCCGGCGACCGAAAAAGTGTCGAGCAGGCGCGGCAGATACAGAGCCGCGAGGACAAGGGGAACGCCGGCAACGAGAAGAGCGACCGACAAACCCAGGGAGAGGGCGGGCAGAGTGGCAAGGGCAGTCCGCCGTCCCCGCTGCAGGGAAAAACTGGCGGTCAGGCAGGCAAGCGGACTCGGTAGCGCGACGAAGAAGATCGCGATCAGAATAAATGCAAGCCAGATGTCTGCCGTCATTTCTCATTTCCTCCCGAACATCGGGTACGATGTTCGCAGCTCTCGCATCCTATGCGGCCGCGAACGGCTGGCCTATATGGTCCATGACCTCGCCGAACCACTTTGCCGTCAGATCGAAATGTTTTCCACCCTTGATTCGAGGGAACTCGATGGTCCGCAGCTTCCCGCCCTGGTCCTCGTCGTGACCCGTGACGCCTGAGACCTTGTTCAACGCACTTTCGACTGCAAGATCAACCATGCTCTGGATGAGGCGCAGGTCATCGATGTTTGCCGGCGCCGAGCGGGCGAAGTAACCGGACTTCTGAACCATCGATCGTTCCGCGCCCAAGAGAGAGGCGAACTGCTTCTGGAACCAGTTGCCGACATTGATGGTGTCTATCTTGACGTGCCCGAAAGCATCGCGCTTGATTGCGTCTCCTGCAGCCTCCCGCTCCGCCACGATCGCGTCGAGGCAAGCACCTTCCGAGACGAACAGCGTAACGAAGCCGCGTCGGTCCATGATGTCCTTCAGGCGCGCGGCTTCCCTGTCGAGATCGAAGGCCATTTCGGGCAGGTAGACGCCGTCGATGTTCTTCATGGCCGTGTTCATCATCAAGCCTTCGACATACTCGTTGCCTTTGGTCTTCTGAATGTAGGCACGCGCCGTCGCCGCGGTAAGCCAGCCGCAGTGACGTCCCATGACTTCATGAATCACAAGTGTGCGAGGCGCGGCGCTCTGCTCGTTCGAAATATGGTCGAAGAAATGCGCTCCAACCTCGGCTGCAGTCCAAGCCCCCAATGATTGACGGATCGGCACGACGTCATTGTCAACGGTCTTGGGCAGGCCGACGACAGTCAAATCGTAGCCGTTGGCCCCCAGATAGGCGGCCAGGTCTGCGGCTGTCGTGTTCGTGTCGTCACCGCCGATCGTGTGGAGAATGGTGACCCCATCGGAGGCAAGGCGCTCGGCTGCAATTCGCAGCGGGTTCTCGCCTTCCTTCACAAGGCCTCGCTTTGCACAATCAGCAGCATTGGTAAGCTTGACGCGGCTATTTCCGATCGGCGAGCCGCCGTAACGGTGAAGGAGATAGGCCTTCTCTCGTATGTCCGGGGTGATCGGGATCCGGTCGCCAAGCAGCACACCTTGATAGCCCGAACGATAAGCGACAAGCTCGATCTCCGGCGCAATGTCGCTATAGCGTTCGATCAAACCGCCGACGGCGGAGGAAAGGCAGGGCGCAAGTCCGCCGGCGGTCAACATCGCAACTTTCTGTCTGGCCATCGTGCCTCCTTCGCGGACCATCCCGCACTTGTCTGAACCGCTGAATGGATGCGACACCGCTTGTCCCATGTAAAGTAAATTCCTCAAGAAAAACGGACGCTTCGCACTGACCGAGAGGTCGATCGCCATTCGTCGCTGGATATAATCGTTTCAAGTCGCCGCTACCGCCACGGTGGGATCGGAATGTGCCGGCGGAACACTCGTAGGGCAGCGGAGCTTGATGGGTTCAATCCACGCGAGCGTCAGACGACTGATCGGCGCTGCCGGCCAGTTGATTGTTCGGAAAACATGAACATAGTTTAACGCTGAGCGGGCCGATGCCTGCCTTGCAATACAAGGCATAATCTGGTCCATTGCACTCATGATCCTCGATTTCGCTTGTCTGCAGATTTCCTCCCTTTGGGACCGGCTCCTTGGCGCTATTGGCGACACGGCTGGTGGTGTTCTATCTCGTCTCGTTGAGGCAGTCCGGACCGCTTTCGAGGGGGACCCCGAGACGCGGCGCCAGGTGTCCTTCTCTGTTGCGATCATCGCACTTTCCGCCAAGATGGCGAAAGCCGACGGGATCGTGTCCGAGGCGGAGGTGAAGGCGTTCCAGCAGATTTTCGACTTCCCCGACGAGGAGGCACGCAACGTCGCGCGCTTGTATAATCTGGCGCGGCAGGATGTCGCTGGCTATGAGGCTTATGCAGGAAAGCTGGCCGGGCTGTGCAGTCCTGGTACCCCGCATAACTGCCCGATGCTCGAAAACGTCATAGATGGTCTTTTCCACATCGCGAAGGCCGATGGCCTCGTGCACGAGAAGGAACTCGTCTTCCTAGGGGACATCGCGGAGATTTTCCGCATCGATGAGACACATTTCAGGCGCATCATGGCGCGGCATGTCCATTTGGATGGCGCCGACCCCTATCTGGTACTTGGCGTGTCGCCTGAGGACGATTTTTCGAAGATCCGCAAGCAGTATCGAAACCTCGTCTCCGAACATCACCCCGACAGGTTGATCGCTCGTGGCGTTCCGGCCTCGCTGCATGCTGCGGCGAACGAACGAATGGCAGCGCTCAACGCAGCCTATTCGGCCATTGAACGCGAGCGCCGTGCAGCATGACGCCTTTCGTCGCCGACTGTTCCGGCGCGACGGTAAGGCCTTCCCCAAATCATGGCGAACGCGCCGGCGGGCGAAAGCCCGACATGATTATCGTACACTACACCGGCATGCCGACTGCGGATCAGGCGCTTTCATGGCTCTGCAGTGAGGAAAGTCAGGTATCCGCCCATTATTTCGTCTGCGAAGACGGACGCGTCCTGCAGCTTGTTCCCGAAGAGCGCAGAGCATGGCACGCCGGCAAAAGTGGCTGGGCAGGTGAAATAGATATCAACTCCTGTTCGATCGGCATCGAGGTAGCCAATCAGGGGCATCCCGGGGGGCTGCCTGCCTTTCCGCAGGCGCAGATCAGCGCACTGTCCGAATTGTGTCTTGATTGTGTCGGGAGGTGGAGCATTCCCGCCCACAGGGTGCTCGGCCATTCGGACGTGGCTCCGATCCGCAAGGTGGACCCAGGTGAAAATTTCCCCTGGGAAAGATTGCATCTTGACGGGGTAGGTCACTGGGTCGCCCCGACGCAAATCACCGGTGGCCGCTTCTTCCAGTACGGCGAGAGCGGACAGCCGATCGAAGCACTGCAGTCCATGCTGGCGCTGTATGGCTACAATATTGAAGTAACAGGCTTTTTCTGCGAACGAACCAAGGGCGTCGTGGAGGCATTTCAACGGCATTTCCGACCCGAGCTGATCGACGGCGTGGCTGATTTCTCGACCATAGACACGCTCCACCGGCTTCTGGCAGCGCTGCCGGGTTACAGCCGGATCTGACCACCGGCGCCCGGGGCGTCTAAAGGCCCGGATGCGCAAAAATTTTCCCCTGCCACATCATTTCCTCATTGGGACTTTCTAAAGAAGTGGTTAACGCAGCCACCAAACAGGACGGGGGTTGCAAGGAAAAACGATCAGGTCATGTGAAGCACCGTGCCGTCCGTGGGACTGCGCGGTGGAGGACGGTTTTAGCGAACGTCCTTAAGCCTGCTAGTCCGGAGAAATTCGAACTCAATGAAAAAACTGGTAATCACTGTCGCGGCGGGCGTTGCCTCGCTGGTCGCGGGAAGCGAAATCGTGCGTGCTGCCGATCCGGGGCAAACGGTTAAAGCGGTCGGAGCTGTGATCGCTCCGTGGGAAACACGTGAGACGGGCGCTGTTGCTAAGACAGACGAGGACAAGCGTCTGGGGAGGCGGCATCAGTATGTGAAGCTGATCGAGAAATACGCGAAGAAATACGACGTACCGGTGGAACTCGCAAAGGCCGTGGTTCAAGTGGAGAGCAACTACCGCCCGACAGCGAAGGGCAAGGCCGGCGAGATCGGCCTGATGCAGATCAAGCCCGCGACCGCCCGCCTGATGGGATATGACGGGCCGGACCACGGGCTCTTTGACCCCGAAACCAACATCCGCTTCGGGATGAAGTATCTCGCCGGGGCGCATGAGCTTGGCGACGGAAAAACGTGCGCAACGATCTTGAGATACAATGCAGGCCACGGTGCCAAACGGATGAACCGAGTGTCGCAACGGTATTGCGCAAGGGTCGAAGCGATCCTCGAGTCGAAGACACAGGAAACCGCGTCGCTTTCTACAGTGGCGTCCTGATCCCGTTTGCGGCTACATTCTCTGAACAACGAGCATGTAGCCGCCAGGATCGAAAAGGCGCGGAATGGAAACCCGGTTCAGATGCATCATTATCGGAAAAGGCATGATGGGCGCTGCGGCCGCTCGCCATCTCTCGAAATGGACGGACGGCGTTGCGTTGGTCGGTCCTGGTGAACCAGCGGATTACGAGCGCCATGAAGGCGTTTTTGCAAGCCACTACGACGAGGCGCGCATTACAAGGACGATCGATCCCGATCCTGTCTGGGCGCGTCTCGCCAAGTGTTCGATTGCCCGATACGGTGAGATCGCGCGGGAAAGCGGGATCGATTTCTATTCTGAGTGCGGGTGTTTGCTGGTTGGCCCGGAGCGAGGCTCGGGTCCGTCCTATGTCGGAGCCGCCCTCGACGCCGCCGAATCGCTTGGCGTGCGGACTGAGATGCTCGCAGACACCGAGTTGACGGATCGCTTCCCTGTCTTTGCCTTTCCCAAAAAGAGCGAAAGTCTGTGGGAACCCACCAATGCGGGCTATATCAACCCGCGGGGGCTCGTACGGGCCCAGTCGCTGCTTGCCGGGCGGCAGGGAACCTCGATCATCCCTGAAACGGTGGTCCAGGTTCGCCAGGACGGCAATGCGGTCACTGTCAGGACGGCCGAAGGGAATAGCTACCGTGGCGAAAAAGTTCTGGTCGCTGCGGGCGGTTTCTCGATCAATGAGAAGCTATTGCCGCGGCCACTTGATCTGAAGGTTTATGCCCGCACCGTCGCCTTCTTCGAGATCGAGGAGTCACAGCTGGGGGCATTCCGCAACTTGCCCTCGCTGATCTGGAAGTGGGAAGAGGGGCGAGACGGCATATATCTCCTGCCTCCCGTGCGTTATCCGGACGGAAAGACCTACATCAAGATCGGCGGCGACCCCGACGACCTTCGGCTTTCAACGGAAGCTGATATCCGGATGTGGTTCCGTTCGGGCGGGCGGGAAAGCACCCGTCGGCATCTTGCCGACATCATCGGCCGCCTGATCCCGACGCTCGATTTCTCC
>JAEYTV010000035.1 GCA_023433855.1 Pseudomonadota bacterium
CGGCGCTGGCCCTCGGCATAGATCGTGTCGAAGGCGAGCGACGATTTTCCCGAGCCTGAGAGGCCGGTCATCACGATCAGCGAGTCCCGGGGCAGGTCGAGATCGACGTTCTTGAGGTTGTGCTCGCGCGCGCCGCGAATGGAAAGGTATTTGTGGTCGGCCATGGCCGGTCCGCCGCCTCGTCTCACTGTTTGAGCATCGGATTCTTCCGAAAACCGCTTCGCACTTTTCGGTCCGATGCTCTGAATGTCGGGATGGCAGGGTGTCACCGGCCAGCCCTTATTTAGGTATTTTCGCCGCTACGTCGAGGGCGGTGCCCTTGCTCCGATGAGGTCTAGCCCTCCTCTTGCCCGCAGAGCAAGCGGAAAGAACAAAGATCGAACAGGCTCCTGACACTTCGGGCGGGAAAATCGTGTCCGGAAGGGACGCGCCGATCACATTTCTTTGCAGGCTTCCTTTCGCGATTGACGCGGTCAGCCATGAGGTCCAGATTTATTCAGTGTCTCACGAAGCCGGATGTCCACGGGACATCATTCGCTGCCAAAGGGCGGTTTGCGAGACGCCGCAGACCAGCGGAGAGGCAGTCGTAGAGACTTCTGGAAACTGACGAAGGAGGAAGGCATGACTCCACCGGACAGTCCAAAGAGGCTCCACTAAGCAAACTGGAGCCTAGGCAGGCAAACCCCTGATTATTCAGGCAAAACGATCTGCTGAATCAATCCAAAATCAGAGACCACAAGTCGGATCGTCGGCTGACCGCCGCGTTGCGTCCGAAGAAACGCCGGTTATGGAATCCCGGCACTGGCGGGCAAAGCCCGCGCGGAACAAGGCCCCGTATCTCTCCGAGGAGAGAACGGGGCCGTTCTCTGTGCAGAGGTGGTTACGTTGAGGGCAGGATGGGCTTGCTTTTAGCTAAGGAACAAAATAAGAACAAACAATGTGTGGACAGCCGACCGGAAACGTTCTTTCCAAAGGTTGCGCCGGGCGTGGTCCTATAGGATGCGCCCGCAATATCGATTTGGTTTCGGATGAGCGCGGAGAAGTGTGATGGCAGGTAGCGTCAACAAGGTCATTCTGGTGGGCAACCTTGGGGCGGATCCGGAAATTCGCCGACTGAACTCCGGCGATCCGGTCGTGAACATCCGCATCGCGACGTCGGAAAGCTGGCGCGACAAGAATTCCGGCGAACGCAAGGAAAGGACCGAGTGGCACAACGTCGTGATCTTCAACGACCAACTCGCCAAGGTCGCCGAGAAGTATCTGAAGAAGGGTATGAAGGTCTATGTCGAGGGCGCTCTGCAGACCCGCAAATGGCAGGACCAGAGCGGCCAGGACCGCTACACGACCGAGGTGGTGCTTCAGAAGTTCCGCGGTGAGCTGCAGATGCTGGATGCGCGCGGGCAGGGCGGCGAGGGCGGCCAGGTCGGGTATTCCGGCGGCGGTCGCGGATCCGACTTCGGCCAGTCGAGCCCCAATGAGGGCTATAGCCGAGGCGGTGGCGGTGGCGGTGGAAATCGTGGTGGCGGCGGCGCGTCGCGCGAGCTGGACGACGAAATCCCGTTCTGAGGTCAGACGCTCAAGCTTCCACCTTTACATAATAACTGGATCACAAGCCATTGAAAGCGCGCATCAAATGGGTCGAAGAGCGCACGTTCGTCGGTGCGACGGAGTTTGGCCATAAGATCGTGTTTGGCACGGCGTCCGGTCCCGACGGGGTGAACCCCAAACCGGGACCGAGCCCGATGGAACTGGTGCTGATCGGAGCGGGCGGTTGTTCCGCCTACGATGTGGTGCATATCCTCGAAAAGGGCCGCGAGGCGGTCGAGGACTGTGTAGTCGAGATGGACGCGGATCGCGCGGAAACCGACCCGAAGGTCTTCACGCGCATCCACATGCATTTCATCGTCAAGGGACGCTCGCTGGCCGAAGCCAAGGTCAAGCGCGCCATCGACCTGTCGATCGAAAAATATTGCTCGGCGACGGCGATGCTCGCGAAGACCGCAACGGTCACGCACGATTTCGAGGTGGTGGATACGGCGGGTTGATGGAGGGCGGCTCAGGCTTTTGACGTCCGCTACCCCGCCATCAGCGCCTTGATGCCGTCGCCGACGAACTGGACGGCGAGTGCTGCGAGCAGTACGCCGAGAAGGCGCGTCAGGATTGAGCGGCCGGTTTCGCCAAGGATGCGGTCGATGCGCTCCGCCAGCAGAAAGACGAGATAGGTCAGCAGGATGCAAGCGGCGATGATGCCGACCAGGGCAGCCTTCGCGACCGGCTCGCGGAACGTGCCGGACAGGAGCACCGTCGCCGAGATGGCGCCGGGCCCGGCGATCAGTGGAATCGCCAACGGGAAGGCGGCGATGTTGTGGATCAAATCCTTGGTGATTGCGACCTCGGCGGTCTTTTCCTTGCGGTCCTGACGCTTCTCGAAGATCATCTCGAAGGCGATGTAGAAGAGCAGCAGACCGCCGGCGATGCGGAAAGCCGGCAGCGTTATGCCGAACATCGTCAGGATCGGCGCACCAGCCAACGCGAACAGTGCCATTACCCCGAATGCGATAATGGACGCCCGGATGGAGACCTGACGTCGCTCGTCGCGATTCATGCCGCTGGTGAGCGCGAGGAACAGCGGCGCCAGTCCCGGCGGATCGATGGTCACGAGGATCGTCAGGAAGGCGTTGAAAAGTCCGTCATAGTTCGGCATGGCGTCCCGCCCATGTCTATGACGGCTTTTTAGCGCGCGCGGCGCTGGCGGGAAATCCATCGGACGGAAATGTTTTGCGCGAGTGGATGCTCAGTTCGGCAGAACTCCAGGCATCACACGGCATATCTATAAGTTCCATAATACATGTTATGCGACTTTGGGATGGGTGGTCGGCTGTATGAGTTGGAGGTCACCAAGCCGTGGCGATCGTCCCGGTTTATCAAATCCGTTCCACTTGACGTGATGCCGGTGCACTTGTACGCGGGCGTCGTCGGCGCGAACCCAGCAGGAGGCGGCAGACCAGATGGAAATTTTTACAGCCGCCGGTTTCTCTGCCCTCCTTCAAGTCATAGCCATCGACCTCGTCCTTGCCGGCGACAACGCCATCGTGATCGGCCTCGCTGCGGCAGGCCTTCCAGCCGACCAGCGCAAGAAAGCCATCCTCGTCGGCATCCTCGCAGCCACCGTGCTGCGTATCGCCTTCGCGCTGATCACCCAGCAGCTTCTCCAGATCGGACCGATCCTGCTGATCGCCGGCGGTCTGCTGCTGCTTTATGTCTGCTGGAAGATGTGGCGTGAACTCAGCACGTCCCACGAAGAAGAGCACGAGGCCACGGAAGCGCTGGCCGACAAGGACTACGACAAGGACGGCACGGTCGCCCGGGCTTCGAAGGGCCAGCGCAAGACCTTCGCGCAGGCTGCCTGGCAGATCGTGATCGCCGACGTTTCGATGTCGCTGGACAACGTTCTGGCGGTGGCCGGCGCCGCGATGGATCATCCGACGGTCCTGATCATCGGCCTTGCGCTCTCGATCGCGCTGATGGGTTTCGCAGCGTCGTTTATTGCGCGGCTGCTCCACAAATATCGCTGGATTGCCTATATCGGCCTGCTCGTCATTCTGTACGTGGCGCTCGAAATGACGCTGAAAGGCGCCTATGGCCAGTGGCCGGAGCACCTTTCGTTCCTGGGTGCATGGTTCGGAGAGCCGGGCGCCCTGGGGCATTGAGGGCTTACGCAGGCGACGAATTCATGCGCCGCGCAGCCGCATGATCGCCTTCGCCTGCATGCTGTCCGGCGACATCTGCATGAACTCGATGCGGTTGCCGTCGGGATCCTCGATCCAGCACTGACGATTGCCTTCGAGCCCCATCTTCGGCTCAACCGTGAGCTTGACGCCGGCCTCCCTGAGTCTGTCCGCGGTAACGTCGAGGTCGGTGCATTCCAGGCAGAAATGGTCGACGGCAGTCGCCTCGGAGCCGGGAGCGCGGTCGCCCTGCCCGCCCGAAAAGAGTTCCAGGAACTGCGTGTCGGTGATCCTGAGGTAGACGAGCCAGAGACTGCCATCGTCATTGTTCAGCCGCATCATTTCGGCAAAGCCAAGCCGGTCGCGATAGAATTCGAGCGAGCGTCGGACATTCGCCACTTTCAGCGCTACATGGCCGATGCGGCTCAGTCCAAGCTTGGTATTCATGGTCTCACGCTTCCATGCGGTAGTGATTACAAACCGTACGAACTGTGATACTGCGCCGCCTTCCCAACGTCGATAGAAAGCATTCCATGGCCGCGCCACGCGTCAGTTTCGTCAGTCTCGGTTGCCCGAAGGCGCTCGTCGATTCCGAGCGCATCCTGACGCGCCTGCGCGCCGAGGGTTACGAGATCGCGCGCAAGCACGATGGCGCGGACCTCGTCGTCGTCAACACCTGCGGCTTCCTGGATTCGGCGCGCGACGAGTCGCTCGGCGCGATCGGCACGGCGCTGAAGGAGAACGGCAAGGTCATCGTCACCGGCTGCATGGGCGCGACGCCCGAGTTGATCCGCGAGAAGCACCCCAACGTGCTCGCGATCACCGGCCCGCAGGCCTATGAAAGCGTCATGGCAGCCGTGCACGAGGCAGCACCCCCGGCGCACGATCCATATGTCGACCTCTTGCCACCGCAGGGCGTCAAGCTGACGCCGCGCCACTATGCCTATCTCAAGATTTCCGAGGGCTGCAACAACCGCTGCACCTTCTGCATCATCCCGGCGCTGCGCGGCGATCTCGTCTCGCGGCCCGCGGCCGACGTGCTGCGCGAGGCGGAGAAGCTCGCCAAGGCCGGCGTCAAGGAACTGCTCGTCATCTCGCAGGACACCAGCGCCTATGGCGTCGACGTGAAGTACCAGACGAGCCTGTTCGGGGATCGCGAGGTGAAGGCGAAGTTCCTCGACCTCTGCCAGGAACTCGGCGAGATGGGTATCTGGGTGCGCCTGCACTACGTCTACCCCTACCCGCACGTCGCCGACATCATCCCGCTGATGGCCGAGGGCAAAATCCTGCCTTATCTCGATATCCCGTTCCAGCACGCCTCGCCGCAGGTCTTGAAGAACATGCGGCGTCCCGCCCATGGCGAAAGGACGCTGGAGCGCATTCGCGGCTGGCGCGAGATCTGCCC
>JAEYTV010000042.1 GCA_023433855.1 Pseudomonadota bacterium
GGAGGAGATTTCGGGCGGCAACGACATCCGCAAGCTCGGCAAGTACGAGATGAACTCCCGGGCCTAGGGCGGCGCGTTCAATTTCAAGGGGGGCGACCAGCAGCAGAAGGTTGCCAACCTGTCCGGCGGCCAGCGCAATCGCGTTCACCTCGCCAAGATGCTGAAGTCAGGCGGCAACGTTCTCCTGCTCGACGAGCCGACCAACGACCTCGATACCGAGACGCTCGGTGCGCTGGAAGACGCGCTTGAGAATTTCGCCGGCTGCGCCGTGATCATCAGCCACGATCGCATGTTCCTTGACCGGCTCGCGACGCACATACTCGCTTTTGAAGGCGACAGCCATGTGGAGTGGTTCGAGGGCAATTTCGAGGACTACGAGGAAGACAAGATCCGTCGCCTCGGAGCCGATGCCGTCAATCCGAAGCGCGTAACCTACAAGCGCCTGACGCGCTGAGCGGCTCTACCTTCTCATTCCAGAAACGGGCCGCCGCCGGGTGGCCCGTTTTCGTATCCGGGTATTTGCCGAAGCCAAGATTACATAATCATTTATTAGGAAGCGGTGATTAGCAGGTATGCCTGCAGTGGATGAGGTGCTGCAGCATGCCGTCATGATGACGACCCAAGAGGAAGTTCCATGACATTCATTCACCGCCTTTCCGTCCGTCAATCGCTCGCCATCCTGACCGTCGTGCCGCTCGCGGCGGCCATCACGTTTGGGGGCTGGCTGACCTACGAAGCCTACGAGGAGCGGGCGGCCGCGCAGAACGCGGTGTTGCTCGAGCGCGTCGCCAGGGCGAGCGGCAAGCTCGCTGTCCTCATTCCTGCCGAAAGCGGTGCCACCGCGGAGCGCCGTCCGGCTGCCCGGCAGGCAACCGACGCGACGAAGGATGCACTTCTGAAGGCGTATGACGATGTCGTCGCCGCAGGGTTCGACGATCCCGCGCTCGCCGCATTCGTCGAGAGGTTCAAGAGTCATTTCGCGAAGATCCCCGGCTACCGCCAGGAGGTCGACGCGGGTACCGCCAAGTCGATCAGCCCCCTGCAGATTCTGCAGCCGACCGTTGCCGCGGGCGCCGAGATCATCCGTCGTACGGGTGCCATGTCCGAGGACAGCGATTTCGCCAGAGCGGCAGCGGGCTACTACGCCATGATGCAGGTCGGCGACAGCTATCAGATGCTGAACAGGCTTGCCGGCGACTATGCCAAAGGTCCCCTCGGCATGGACGCCATGAGGATGTTCATGCGCAGCGCCGGGCTGCTGGCCGCCTATACCGCGCCGTTCCGCGAATCGGTACCGGCCGACATCCTTGCCGAATACGACGCATTTTTCGCCGGCGCTTCCGGTCAGGCGGTCGAGCGGGTTCGGGGTATGATGGCCAAGAACGATCCTTATACGCCGGCGCCCGGCGAAGCCGAGTTCTGGACCAAGGCGTATCTGGACAGCCGTGCCGCCATCTCCAGCCTGACGGATCGGACCGGGGACCGGATGACCCTGCTGGTGCAGGAAAAGCTCGATTCGGCGACGACCTATCTGACGGCTCTTGCGTCTTCGATGCTCTTCATCGTCGCTTGCGTGATCGCCCTCAGCCTGGCAGTGACGCGCAACTTCTCGCGGACCCTCATGGGCATCGGCGATCGCATGAAGACGCTTGCCGACGGCGACACCGGCGGTGCCATCCCCTTTGCGAGACGCGGGGACGAGATTGGCGGCATGGCGCGATCCGTCGAGGTCTTCCGGCAGGCGGCCATCCGCAATGCCGAACTCGAGTCCGAGCGGGAGAATAGCCGCAAGCAGGCCGAACGCGATCGCGTCGAGATGCAGCGTCGTGCCGAAGAAGAGGCCGAGCAGCGCCTCAACCAGGCGACCGGGACGCTGGCAGCAGGGCTGCGGCGCCTCGCTCACGGAGATCTGCTGTGCGAGATCGAGCAGCCCTTCGCCGCCCAGTTCGAACCGTTGCGCCACGACTTCAATACGTCTGTCTCGCAGTTGCGCGAGGCGCTTGCCAGCGTCGGCAGATCCGTCTCGACGGTGACCGGCGGCTCGAGGGAGATCTCGGACGCCTCCGATAATCTCGCCAACCGGACGGAACAGCAGGCCGCCTCGCTGGAGGAGACTGCCGCGGCGCTCGAGGAGATCACTTCGAACGTCAGCGCGACGTCCCGTCGGACCGAGGAGGCCCGCGAGGTGGTCCGGGATGCCAGGGCGCGCGCGGACCAGTCCGGCAAGGTCGTCCGCAACGCCGTTGCCGCCATGGAACGCATCGAGCATTCGTCCCACCAGATCGGCCAGATCATCTCGGTGATCGACGAGATCGCCTTCCAGACCAACCTCCTGGCCCTCAACGCCGGCGTCGAGGCGGCGCGTGCGGGCGAGGCGGGGAAGGGATTTGCGGTCGTCGCGCAGGAGGTACGGGAACTGGCGCAGCGTTCCGCCAAGGCTGCGAAGGAGATCCAGAGCCTGATCGACAATTCGGCGCTTGCCGTTGGCGAGGGCGTCCGTCTGGTCAACGACACGGGCGAGGGGCTCGGGATGATCGAGCAGCTCGTGCAGTCGATCAATACGCACATGGACGCGATCGCCACCGCGGCGCAGGAGCAGGCGGTCGGCCTCAGTCAGGTCAATACCGCGGTCAACAGCATGGACCAGGCGACCCAGCAGAATGCTGCCATGGTGGAGGAAATGAACGCGGCAGGTGCCAACCTGGCCCAGGAGAGTGTGAAGCTAAACGAGCTTCTTACGCATTTTCAGCTGGGGACATCCCACCCCCAGACATTGCAGGTTCTCAGCACGCCCGGTTCCTCAATGCCATCGAGCCGGTCGCCGCAGGCTGCGTCGGGTCGCCCGGCTGCTGCGCGCATTTCCGGTGCGAAAGGGAATACGGCCGTCGCACGATCGCTCCATGAATGGGAAGACTTCTGATCCGCTTTTTGATCCAGGCTAGTCGATGGGGGCGGCTCGTGTCCGCCCCTTTCGTTACGGGTCTCGGGACACTTGCGCTGACAAGGTAAATCATATAAACATATCTTTATGTCTTGATCACTGGAGAATTTCCCGCATGGGATTGGCGCTGGATACCCTAGTAGATGTCCTGAAGACTGCGGGCGAACCCACTCGTTTCAGGCTGCTGGCGTTGCTTGCTGCAGGCGACCTTACGGTGACGGACCTCACAGACATCTTGGGGCAGTCGCAACCGCGCATTTCGCGCCATCTGAAGCTCTTGTCGGAAGACGCCCTGATCGATCGCTATCAGGAAGGTGCCTGGGCATATTTCCGGCTGAGGCACGAAGGGAAGGCGGCAACCCTGGTGAGGACGTTGCTTGCTGCCGCAGCGGAGGACGATCCGGTGCTGGTGCGCGATGCCGAGCGTCTGGCGACTGTCAAACGCGTGCGTGCGGAACGGGCGCAAGCCTATTTCAGTCGCAACGCTTCCGAGTGGGATGAATTGCGTCGGCTGCATGTTAGCGACGCTGCCGTGGAAGCGGCGCTGCTCAAGCTGATTGGCCCGTCACCGGTTGACGCGCTCCTGGATCTGGGCACCGGTACAGGCCGCCTGCTGCAGCTTCTGTCCGGACACTACAGGCGTGCAGTCGGTATAGATGCGAGCCGGGACATGTTGGCCGTGGCAAGAGCCAATCTGGACAAGGCTGGCATCACAAAAGCCGCCGTGCGTCACGGCGATATTCTCAACCTGCCGTTGGAGGGTCAGGACTTCGACCTGATCACCATCCATCAGGTGCTGCATTTCCTTGACCAGCCGGATCTGGCGATCGCCGAAGCGGCGCGCGTATTGCGACCGGGCGGTCGTCTTCTCATCGTCGACCTCGCACCGCACAACCTTGAGTATCTGAGGGATGACCACGCTCACGTGCGGCTTGGATTCTCCCATCAGGTGATGGCCGAATGGCTCGAGAAGGTCGGGCTGGAGGTGGAAGAGGCCATCGATCTCGGCTCGGGCAAGCAGGGCGCCCTGACCGCTACCGTGTGGCTGGCCCGTGATCGTCGCCTGCTGATCGCTGGCGGCGGTACATCAGCGGAACCTGAAACCGTCCTCTTTCGGAGTTGAGCCATGCAGTCGCCTGACACCTTCCATGTTTCCTTCGAGTTCTTCCCGCCAAAGTCGGACGAGATGGAGATCCAGCTTTGGCAAACGGTGGAGCAACTCGCGGTCTGGGAGCCCGATTTCGTTTCCATGACCTATGGAGCCGGCGGCTCGACCAAAGAGCCGACCCTGCTGGCCGTCACCAGGATGATCGGCGACGCTCGACTTCCAACCGCAGCACATCTGACTTGCGTTGACGCCTCGCGTGAGGAGGTGCGCACGGTGGTCGACGAGTACCGGGCAGCAGGAGTCCGCCACATCGTCGCTCTGCGAGGTGATCCGACCACAGGAATCGGCACACCCTACGTTCCGCATCCCGACGGCTACGCACGCACGGCCGACCTGGTGCGTGGACTGAAGGAATACGGTGACTTCGATATCTCGGTCTCGGCCTATCCCGAGAAACACCCGGAGAGCTCGGATCTAGCGGCTGACATCGCTACCCTCAAGAGTAAGGCTGACGCCGGCGCGTCGCGCGCCTTGACCCAGTTCTTCTTCGACAACGATATCTTCGATCGCTACGTCGAGCAGGTGCACAAGGCGGGCATCACGATACCTGTAGTCGCTGGTATCATGCCGATCCAGAACCTCGCCCAGCTCAAGCGCTTCGCCCGCCGCTGCGGCGCTTCTGTGCCGGCATTTCTGGACAGGCGCTTCGAAGGTCTGGATGATAAGCCTGCGGACCGGGAAAAGGTTGCCGCAGATGTCGCTGCGGAGCAAATCGAGGATCTCATGCGGCGTGGCCACAGGGAGTTCCACATCTATACGATGAACCGGGCGCCTCTGGTTTCGGCGGTCCTTCAACGTCTGGGGCGGGGCCAGATCGCCCGGCCACGAACTGCGGCGGCGTGACTAAGGACGCATGTTCCCCCGGAAGGAACATGCGTCATCTTGGAAGTGCTGGGTATCAAACGGCCATGGACGTGAGATCATGACCGGGTAGTGGGTCCGTGGAGCTCAAATGAAGAGCATTGACACCACGAACACGAACGCTGCACCGACCACCAGGACATTCAGAGAGTATGTACGTCCCATGTCTGCCTCCTTGCGTTGACCGTTAAATTGTATGTCGTTTTTGTGTCCGTTGGAAAGCAGTTTCTATGCTGCGCTGCAGCGAGATTCTTCTACTCACGTATCATCCGGTAAGAATAACGGATTGAATAATATAACTTTCTGCCGATGTGCTTATGTGGTCGATAACCGGTGAAATTCGGTCGCGAGCTGTTAAGATCCGACACATGACGTGAGGATTGCGGTTTAAACGCTGTGATTATTACCGTGCTGCAACATGGCTGCGGGGGCGCAAGCCTCGCGTCCAGTACCATCAGGCTGAGGCCGACCGTGGGTGAACGGGAACTTCCAAGACAGCCTCGCGCGCGAAGAAGAACAATCCTCTCCAGACTACCCCGAGGAGCAGCAGAGGCTTTGCTGATCCACCCTCTATCCAACCGGGGGAATACGGCGCCCGCACAAGCGGGCGCCACCCGAATCACGTCTAGCCTGGGCGGTGCTTGATGGTGAGTGGTCAGAGCGCCTGCAGCAGTTCCTGGGTCGGCCAGCCGTCGGCCGCCATTCCGAGGCGCGCCTGTTCCTTCTGCACCGCGGTTCTGGTTCCCGATCCCAGGATGCCATCGACCTTGCCGACATCATGGCCGAGCGACTGCAGCTTTGTCTGGAGCGCCTTCATTCCCGAGTCATCGAGACCCGGCTCAGGGTTGCCCTTCAGATATGGCGGCGCACCGGACAGCCGCGTTGCAAAATAAGCTGCAGACGTCGTGTATATAAACGACTGGTTCCACTCGAGGTAGACCTGGAAATTCGGATAGGTCAGGAAGGTTGGGCCTTTTCGGCCCTGGGGGAGGATCACTGCCGCAGGCAGGTCGCCAAAGCGCGTGTCGCCGTCGCGGGGGCTGACGCCAAGCTTAAACCACTCGGACGCGGGCATTTCATTACCCAGGCCGGTTTTTTCCCAGGGAAGGTTTTCGGGCAGCGTCACCTCCTGGATCCACGGCTGTCCTGCCTTGAAGCCGAGGCTCTGGATAAATTTTGCAGCGGTCAGGATCGCGTCGGGAGCACTGTTCTTCAC
>JAEYTV010000050.1 GCA_023433855.1 Pseudomonadota bacterium
CCCTGGGACTGGAGCCATATCATTCCCGCAGGCCGACGGAGCTCTCCGGCGGGCAGCAGCAACGCGTGGCGATTGCCCGCGCGATGATCAAGACCCCGAAAGTGTTCCTGTTCGACGAACCGCTCTCCAACCTGGATGCCAAGCTTCGGCATCATATGCGGGTGGAGATCGCCAGGCTGCATCAGAAGCTGCAGACGACAACCATCTATGTCACGCATGATCAGCTGGAAGCGATGACGCTCGCCGACAGGATCGTCCTGATGAAAGGAGGTTCGATCGAGCAGGTGGGGTCACCGGCGGAGATCTACGAGAAGCCCAGGACGCTTTTTGTCGCGGGTTTCATCGGCACGCCCAACATGAATTTCATCGACGTCACGATTGCTCCGGCCGAGCAGGGCTGGGTCCTGAGGGCTGAAGGCAAGGATATCCGCATTGCCGGCACGGGATTCGATCTGACGCCGGGCCGGCGGGCTGTGCTTGGTATCCGTCCCCCGGACCTGGCGCTGACCGGGGATGACACCAACATGGTCCTGACTGGCGTTGCAGAGTTGATCGAGTTTCACGGCAACGATGCGTTGGTCACCTTCAGGGTTGCGGGTAAGGAGGTGGGCGCGCTGGTAAAGGCATCCGGCTGCCCGAAGAGGGGAGATCGCGTTTCCTTCTCCTTTGACGAAAGCCGCCTCCATCTCTTCGACGCGGATACGGGGCTGTCCTTGAGCGCCCCGTGACCTGAGGCCCGTTGATTGGCGGCCGAAGGTTTCTGGGGGTTGCAGGGACATCGCCGCCTTGCCTGGGATCCTCTGACTGTGATCTACCGTGCCGGGTCAGGCGAATCTGACTGGGAACGAGAGATCATGGACGTGACATCGAAGGACATTGCCGTGCTGCTGGAGGAGGTCAGTTGCTCTTTCGGCAACGTGACCGCCGTCCGCAACATCTCGCTTGATGTAGGTCGCGGCGAGGTGATGTCGCTGGTGGGTCACTCCGGCTGCGGCAAGTCCACGCTGTTGCGCCTGATCGCGGGGCTTGTGCCGGCAACCTCGGGGCGGATCGTCCTCAACGGAAGAGAGGTGAACGGTCCGGCAAGCTTCGTGGAGCCCGAAGGGCGCAACATCGGGTTCGTTTTCCAGGATTATGCGCTGTTTCCCCATCTCACGGTTCGCGAGAACGTCCTCTTCGGGCTCGATCGGATGCCGCGAGCCGAAGCAATCGTTCGCGCAAACGAGATGATCGGACGTGTGGGCGTCGAGCATCTGTCCCATCGCTACCCGCATACGCTTTCGGGCGGCGAGCAGCAGCGTGTCGCGCTTGCGCGGGCACTTGCGCCAAGACCTGACATCGTGCTGATGGACGAGCCGTTTTCCAACCTGGACCAGGGTCTGCGAGACAAGGTGCGCATCGATACCCTGGGCCTTCTGAAGTCGCTCGGCACAACGGTCATCATTGTCACCCATGATCCAGAAGAGGCGCTTTCCGCCGGCGATCACGTCGTGCTGATGCGCGACGGCGAGATCGTTCAGGCGGGTTCGGCCTATGACCTGTACGACCGACCTGTCAATGCTTATGCAGCGGAGTTCTTTTGCACGTTCAACAAGCTGATCGGCACCTATCGGGACGGCCGGGTGGCGACGCCGCTGGGAAGCTTCCCTCACGACCTTGAACTTCAGCCGGAAAGCAGCATTCAGGTCTACCTGAGGCCCCAGGGGATAGTCCTGTCCGAGGAAGGAGAGATTGCCGCTACCGTGGCGGCGCGCGTGTTCCACGGTGAATTCGAGTTACTGCTGCTGGAAGTCGACGGGCTGGATACGCCCCTGCGGGTCAAGACCACCAAAAGGCTTGCGACCGGCACCGAGAATGTCCGCTTCTCGGTTCTTCCCGAGCATCTCCTTCTCTTCGTCCCGTAACCCTCCGTTAGGATGGACGCACCTGATCATCACGTTTCCGTGAACGTTGGCCGGCACGCGCAGATAAAACTTGACCGCAGCGGTATACAAATGCTGCAAGCGGCCTGCTTTTCATTTTCGGAGGGACACGATGAATTCGCAGGCTATCTTGAAAGCAGTGGTGTTCGCAGCCTCGGCTTCCGCCCTGCCCGGACTGGCTTCTGCCGCAGAAATCAACCTTTACACGACGAGAGAGCCGGCACTGATCGCGCCGCTCCTCGAGGCCTTCACGGCGTCGACCGGTACCAAGGTCAACACGGTCTTCCTGAAGGATGGGCTGGCTGAGCGGGTAGCCTCGGAGGGGGCAAGTTCGCCTGCCGACATCCTGATGGCGGTGGACGCCGGCAATCTTGTCGACCTGGTCGACAAGGGGGTCACCCAACCGATCGAATCCCCGACCCTGACATGGGCCATTCCGGAGCAGTTGCGCGATCCCAACGGGAACTGGTTCGCGCTTTCGATGCGCGCTCGCGTTCTCTATGCTGCAAAGGACCTGGACCTTACGAGTTTCAACTACGAAGAACTGGCCGACCCGAAATGGAAAGGCAAGGTCTGCATCCGTTCGGGCCAGCATCCGTACAACACGGCGCTGTTTGCCGATTATATCGCCCACTACGGACCGGAAGAGACGGAGAAATGGCTCTCGGGCGTCAAGGCCAACCTGGGCCGCAAGGCCGCCGGCGGAGATCGCGACGCCGCGAAGGACATCCTCGGGGGGATTTGCGATATCGGGATAGCCAACTCCTATTACGTGGGCCTGATGCGATCCGGCAAGGGCGGCGAAGAGCAGGTGAAATGGGGCGATGCCATCAAGGTCATCCTTCCCACCTTCAAGGATGGCGGCACGCAGGTGAATATCAGCGGCGCGGCGGTGGCAAAGCATGCGCCGAACAAGGAAGAAGCAGTCAAGCTTCTGGAATACCTGGTTTCCGACGAAGCACAGAAGATATACGCCGAGGCCAACTTCGAATATCCGGTGAAGGACGGCGTTCCCGCCGATCCGATCATCGCTTCGTTCGGGACACTGAAGATCGACGACAAGCCGTTGTCTGAGATCGTCAGCCACCGCAAGCAAGCGAGCGAACTCGTCGACAAGGTCGGCTTTGACAACTGAGGATGAAGGAGGCGCCATCCGCGCCTCCTTCATCGCCTTCGATGGATCACGCCGTACTGTTTAGCGAGACAACCAAAGCCGCGGCGAAGCGGCCGCGCCCCGGATGGCCAGATGCTGCCGGGGCCTGCATTGCGCTGCTTGTGATCCTGCCTGTCCTCGGCCTCGTTCTGCAGGCAGCCCATGGATCTGCCGGCCTTTGGGGACACCTCCTTTCGACCGTGCTGCCGGTGTCCCTCGGTCAGACTGTCGTCCTGCTGGCGGGCGTCGGCATCGTGACTGCGGTCATCGGGACGATGACGGCCTGGCTGGTGACAGCCTACGCCTTCCCGGGCAGGCGAGCCCTGGAGTGGATGCTGCTTCTGCCGCTCGCCATGCCGACCTACATCATTGCCTACGCCTATCTTGACATCCTGCACCCGATCGGGCCTGTGCAGAGCGCAATCCGCGACGTGCTGGGATACGAGACGCCGCGCCAGTTCCGCCTCCCCGACATTCGCTCGATGACAGGCTGCATCCTTCTTCTCGGGCTCGTCCTGTACCCTTACGTCTATATTCCGACGCGGGCACTGTTCCTCACCCAGTCCGGAAACCTGGCGGACGCTGCACGCATCCTCGGCACATCCCGCAGAGCGATCTTCTGGCGCGTTGCCCTTCCGCTGGCGCGGCCGGCCGTCGCTGTCGGCATCAGCCTTGCTCTCATGGAAACATTGAACGACGTGGGTGCGGCCGAGTTCCTCGGTGTCAGGACGCTGACGGTCTCCATCTATACGACGTGGATTACCCGATCGGACCTGCCTGGCGCCTCGCAGCTCGCCCTCGCGCTTCTTCTTTTCGTCCTCGCACTGATGGCACTGGAACGGTGGGCCCGGCGCAAACAGAGCTACGCGGTGGATGCCAGGCGCAGCCGCGGTATCGAGCCGCGCAAGGTGTCGCGGGTGAAGGGTATGCTGATGCTGGTCGCAGGAGCGATCCCGGTGCTGCTGGGGTTCGTTGCTCCGGCCTCGTACCTCGCGGTTGCCGCCTGGGAGCGGTATCGGTTCGCCGGCGTGTCGACCCGCCTCGCCGACGAGGCGATCAATACGATCTCGCTTGCGACCATCGCAACGATCGTGACGGTCAGCGCAGGCCTTGTCGTTGCGCTCGCTCTGCGACTGCGACCCCGCTACCGCTCCTCATGGTTCCTGCGGATCTCTACCCTTGGATACGCTGCGCCAGGCACGGTGATAGCAATCGGCGTGCTGATCGTCCTCGCCGGCGCCGACCGTTTCGTAGACCAGACGGCGCGGGCGTGGTTCGGGGCCGGTACGGGGCTGCTTCTCATCGGTTCGGGTGCCGCCGTCGTCTATGCGCTCGCGGTGCGCTTCCTGACAATTTCCGCCGGAAGCATGGAAGCCGGGTTCTCGCGTGTTCCCGCGTCACTGGACCAGGCTTCCAGGTCGCTCGGCCAATCGTCCACGGGCACTTTCCGTCACGTTCATCTGCCCCTCACGAAAGCGGCGATCGCCGCCGGGGCCTTGCTCGTATTTGTGGACTGCATGAAGGAGCTGCCAGCCACCCTTCTGCTGCGGCCGCTCAATTTCGAAACGTTTGCGACACATCTCTACGGCGAGGCGGCCCGCGGCACCTACGAGGAAGCATCGCTTGCAGCCCTTGCCATCGTGGCGATCAGCATACTGCCGGTCGTCCTTCTTGCCCGGGTTGGGGCAAGGCTTCCGACTGCCGGCGAGAGCCCGGGCAGCTGACCTGCTGTCATCAGGAAACGGCCGGGTGTCGGGTTGCTGCGGGTGGATTGCGTCACGACTGCCCCCGGCTTCACGACCTGTTTATCCGTTGGCGGATTGACAATGCCGCCGCCATAAATGAATGAGTGATCACTCAATCATTGAAGGGGAAAGATGGCCCGGCCTGTCAGTGAAGCAAAGCGAAGCGCGATCCTGGAATCGGCGACGAACGCGATCGCCGAGGCCGGCGTGGCCGCGCCCACCCTAACGATCGCCCGTGGGGCTGGTATCGCCGAGGGGACGCTCTTCACCTATTTTCCCTCGAAGGATGCCCTGCTGAATGAGCTATACCTGCAGATCAAGCGGGAGATAGCGGAGGAGATGCTGCGGGGCTATCAGAGCGACACGAGTGACCGGGAAAGCTGGCGCCACGTCTGGGGTGCCTATGTCGACTGGGCCATACGGCACCCGGCCCGCCGCAAGGCGATGGCGCATCTGGCGGTATCGGACCGAATTCTGGAGCAGACCCGTTCGGCCGCAGCCGGCTCATTCAAGGAGATCCAGCAGGTTTTCGACCGCAGTTTGTCCTCAGGCGTCCTGCGCAGGCAGCCCGCAGATTTCATCGTGGGGCTGATGCAGGCAATCGCCGAGTTGACCATCGATCACACGACCCGGCAGCCAAGCCGGCATGAAGAACTGAAGGACCTTGGCTTCCAGGCCTTCTGGAACAGCGTCGCCTCGGCCTAGCGTTCTGCCGCGGAGATGACCGAGTGCATGTCGTTATTCCTTCCGAATAGGAGCAAGATCCATGACCTGGCACACAAGAGAAATGCCCACGGCCCCTGCCTGCGGTTCTGACTACTTTCCATTCTTCCGGTCCTGGGTCGCCAACCCGCTCCGTGTTGCCGCGATAGCGCCGTCCAGTGCCACCCTGGCCCGCCTGATGACACGCGAGGTGCTTCCCGCCGACGGGCCGGTCCTTGAGCTCGGACCAGGAACGGGCATGTTCACAAGAGCACTGCTCGATCGCGGTGTCCCGGAGCGCGATCTGACGCTGGTGGAGTTCGGCTCGAACTTCGCGGCCATGCTCCAGCGACGTTTTCCTGAGGCAAGTGTCCTGTGCATGGATGCTGCCCGCATTGCCAAAGATGCGCGGCATACGAGAGCCTTCGGCAGCGTTGTCAGCGGTCTGCCTTTGCTCTCGATTCCGGTGCGCAAGGTGATGGCGATCCTGGTTGGCGCGTTCACCTTGCTGCGAGCGGGAGGCAGCTTCTATCAGTTCACCTATGGGCCTCGCTGCCCGGTGCCGCGTCCCATTCTCGATCGGCTGGGTCTAAAGGCGAAGCGGATCGGCGGCACCGTTCTCAATCTTCCGCCCGCGAGCGTCTACCGGATAAGCCGGCGGCACCCGCACCGGCCCATCGGCATCGATTTCGTTCATCCTGAGAAGCGGTAGTAGAGGCGCAGGACAGGCAGTAGGAGCCTTCTCATGCCAGATGGAGCGACCGGACTGGTCGGCTGGTCCTGCCGCCCGCGGTCATTTCGCTACGGTCCGCCTTGCGGTGCGGCTTTGACATCCATACGTTTAAGGTGGGTAGGGCCAGTCGAGCAGATCCGTTTCCCGCAAGGGTGAGCGGCTGCCTCATCAGGAGGTTGCGTCATGGATATCGAAAAACTCATGGGCTCCGTCGTCATGGTACGCGCGACCATCCCGGATAAGGCGTTCACGGCGGGCGCCCTTGGTACGCGCCGCGAAGGATCGGGTGTGGTCATCCGCGAAAATGGGCTGGTGGTGACGATCGGTTACCTGATCACCGAAGCCGAAGAGGTCTGGCTCACATGCCATGACGGCCGCGTCGTCGCCGCTCATCCGCTCGCCTATGATCAGGAAAGCGGCTTCGGTCTGGTGCAAGCGCTTGAGCCGCTTGATCTGCCCGCCATCGAGATAGGCGATTCCGATCGCGTTGAGGTCGGCGATCCGATCGTTTTCGCCGATGGCGAGGGGCAGTACCTGCGGGGCAATGTAGTCGCGAAGCAGGAATTTGCCGGTTACTGGGAATATCTGCTCGACGAGGCGATCTTCACCGCGCCGGCGCATCCCTCCTGGGGCGGGGCAGCGTTGATCGATGCAGAAGGGAAGCTCATGGGCATCGGCTCGCTTCGCCTGCAGATGAGCAAGGGCGGCGAGATCGCCGATATCAACATGGTGGTTCCCATCAACCTGTTGAAGCCCATCCTGGACGATGTCCTCCATCAGGGCGAAATCAGCAAACCGCCTCGACCGTGGCTCGGCGCCTTTTCGGCCGAGGCCAATGGCGAGGTGGTGGTCATGAGCGTCACCGAGAATGGCCCCGCCGCCAAGGCTGGCATGCGTCGCGGCGACGTCATCTCCGAAGTTCGGGATGGGGAGGTCGATGGACTTGCCGATTTCTACCGAAAGATCTGGGAAAGCGGCCCGCCCGGAGCCGAGATTCCGATGCGGATCCTGCGTGATGGCCGGGAGGCGTGGGTCCGGGTAAAGTCCGCGGACCGGAATGACTTCCTGAGAAAGCCGCAGTTGCAATAACGGTCCCGCCAACGGACGGGCTGTCCTCCCGGCCGGTCGAACGGAGCGCTTCAGGGGATGAGGATCGCTCTGAAATCATTGACATTGGTCCCGGTAGGGCCGGTGACAAACAGGTCTTCCAAGGCCGCAAAGGCAGCGTAGCTGTTGTTGGCCTGGAGAAGCTGCTTGCCGTCGAGCCCGGCCGCCCGGATTCTTTTCGCCGTCTTCCCGTCCACGAAAGCCCCGGCATTGGTTTCGGAGCCGTCGATACCGTCGGTATCGGCCGCAAGGGCAAAGATGTCGTGCCCGTCAATCGCAAGGGCGAGCGCCAAAGCGAACTCGCCGTTCCGTCCTCCCTTCCCATTCCTGCTCCTCAAGGTCACCGTGGTTTCGCCGCCGGACAGCAGGACGGCGGGCCTGGCGAAGGGGCGGCTGCGCAGCGCGACCTCGCGGGCGAGGGCAGCGTGGACAAGGGCCATATCGCGAGCTTCTCCCTCGATGGAGTCCGACAGGATATGGGGGGTTACGCCGCTTGCACGGGCAAGATCGGCCGCCGCTTGAAGTGAGACTGCCGCCGATGCAATGACGAAATGCTCATGACGCGCAAAGACAGGATCGTCGGGCTTCGGTGCATCGGCGGCGGGCGACTTCAGGTGCGCGAGCGCCGCCGGCGGCAGAGCCAATTTGTACTGCAGCACGATCTCAAGGGCATCCTGGCGCGTCGTCATGTCCGCGATGGTCGGTCCAGACGCCACGAATGCCGGGTTGTCTCCGGGAATATCGGACACGATCAAGCTGACGACGCGAGCCCTGGTTGCCGCCGCCAGCCGACCGCCCTTGATGCCGGAAAGATGTTTCCTCACGACATTCATGGCGGAGATCGGTGCGCCGGAGGCAAGAAG
>JAEYTV010000061.1 GCA_023433855.1 Pseudomonadota bacterium
CTCTTGGAGTGAAAGCTTCGGATAATCTATTTTGTCGGGAAGACTAAGGTCGAAGTTACCGTGCATGAAAATCTCGCGCCCCTGATTGCTAGACTTAGTTGCACGAAATTACAGTCTTGCAAAGCATCATTATTGGCCCTGATGCTATATGTAAGCACCAGATAGCTTATCTAGAGTAATGCAGTTGCCATCAGAAACCATGTCGATCAGTGACTGCTTCACGTTTGCCGGGCTGTTCAAACTAGGCCCGTATGACTGCCCCCAAGAAAGCAAACCCGCATTGGCATTATAGATGTCCCGGATCATGTTTCCAGTTCTGGTACTGTAGAGGGCGCCTGATGAGGTCGACAAAGTCGCCTGCTGGTAACCGAATTCAGCGATCAACAGAGGTTTGTCGTTGTTCACCGCAAGTGTTCGTGCAGCATAGTACGCATTGATCGGCGTCCCATCACCTTCAATGGATATCGTCGCGCTGGGGGGGCTGCGGTTGTCGTATGCATCGTAGGTCACCACATCAACGTAGCTCGATCCCGGCCACCAGCCCGAGAACGGGCTGACAGCATCGGGAGCAGCGGCGTCGTAGTTGAGGGTATACAAGATGTTCTTGATCCCCTTCTCACCTCGAAGGTAATCGACCATCTTCTTCCAGACTATCACGAAGTCGGCCTGCCGGTCTGTGCCCGCCCACCAATGATTGCTGTTGGTGCATTCGTGGAACGGTCGCCACATGAACGGTATCAGTTCGTCATTCTGATCCCGCAGCGTATCGGCGAAAACGGCAAACCTGTCGAGAAATCCAAGGAACTGAGCCTCCTGTGCTCCACCGTCCTTGATGGCCGCAAGAGGGCTGCCCGACCTGTCCTGCCAGTATCCGGTCGCTGTCGCTGTGGATGGGACAACCTGACCGTTGCGACTCAACTGTCCCGTCACGGGATTGCCCATGTGCGAGTGGATCGAAATGATCGCACCCGCTGCTGCCCACGCTTTGATTTTCGCTGCGGCTGCATCGGTTCCGGCCTGCCCGTAGCGATTGGCCCACTCGGGGTCATGGTACTCGATCTGCATGGCGGCGGGGTACTTACCGGTCATAGCAAAGAACGTTTCCCAACTGCCTTGGTATGTAGGCTGTGGGTTCTGCGCCGGCATCAGGACAAGCTTGTCCTCAAAGCCGATGAAATACTGCTTTCGGCCGCGCAGACGGCGGAGGTAGCGACCCAGAGCAACCGTTTTGCTCGTGGCTCCCGGCGTCACAGGGGACCATGTCTCTGGGGATCTGGACGCAACGATCATGCGCCCATTCCCGTTTTGCGAGGTTGGAAGACCTGAGCTTGACCGAAGCATCCGATATATCCACAGAGAGTCGCACTCAAATTGCTGTGCATCGTCGCCGCAACAGTCCAGTTAGCACCGTCGTTGGTCGTATACTCCAGCGTAACGACATTCGAGGCAATCTTGATACGGTACCGGGTAGTTGGCGAGGGCGTGAGCGTGACCGCCGTATTGGTCCAAGTAGCGTTATTCAACGAGTAGCGAAGAAGGCCGGCGCCGGAGATAGACGCCGCCAGATCATAATCGACTGGCTGCTGCGTAAGCGTTGCCCCATTGTCGAATGCTAAGACAGTATTAACGCCCGACGAGGAGTATAGCGTCTCCAAAGTAGCGTCTGCCCCCGAAGGACGCGATCCTGCTACCCGCGAGAAGTTCCAGGAGCCCGCCGCGTTCCCAACGAAGGTCTCCCCACCTTGAGAGGTGAGAGCACCACCCGCAACAAGCGTGATCGGTGTCGCGAGGCCGGTGAAGTTGGTGACTGCTGCGTTTGCCACTGCGGCGGAAGAGTTGCCTGCAGCATCCTGAGCCGCACCAGCATTGACGGATATCGTGACCGTATTGCCTGTCATCGCAGGGGATGCGAGGGTGAGTGTGGTGACCGCGCCCGATTGCGACACCCCGGTTGGCGTCTGGGTCACGCCTCCAGCACCAACAACGCTGAAAGCAGACGCGAGCGGGGTATTCGCAAGGTTCTCCGACCAAGTGATTGTCACCGCAGCGCCATTGACGATGACGCTACTGATGGACGGCGAGGTCAGATCGGGCAAGGTGAAGGCGGTGACACCGCCGAGCCACTGATAGCAAGGATACCCGCCAATCATTTCAAAGAGGAGCAGGTTGACGACACCGTTCGTCGTCTCGAAGATCCGGGAGCCAATGATCTCAACAGCACCCTGGATTGTCGGAACGTGTGCAGCATTACCATTCCCGACGATCGGAACAACGCACCGGCCGCTCTGTGATAGGTTGGCCATGCTGACTGAAAGGGTCATGCTAGCCGTAGCAGGCGTCGGGGGCATGTATTTATTGCTGTCCATCGGGATGGTGGTTGAAAAAGGTACTTGCCGCGCTACGCGGCCGTTGATCTTGGCGCGGGCATCGCCCCAGAGTTCATCAACACCGATTGTCTCAGGCATTGTCGGTCATCCTTAAAGTGTCGCGCATGACATGGTTGTCGCGCATGATGGTGCTGGTAATGATGATGGAGACCCCACCGCCCTGTCCAAAGGCGAGTTCTCCCACGCTGAAACCCGGCCGGCCGAGTGCGAGTATCGTCATCGCCTCACTCCGAAACGACTTCAGCGACCATGGCCGTTGTGCCAGGCGCCCAGAGATAAATCTTGGTCGACGTGTCAGAGAATGAGAACGCGGCCGGCTTCAGGTTCGAAACGGTCAGAAAGCTGTATTCCGTATCCGTCGGCGAGGCATCCGGCGACGGCAGATCTGTCGGAAGCGCCGCGGCGGTGCGCAGATAGCCGAGCCCGATCGTCCGCATGGAGATCAGCACGTTGTGCTTGCCGTCGGCCAGCAGCGTCCATTGTCCGGCCGCGCACCGAACCCCCTTCGTCGTTGCAGTCATGGTTCAAGATCCTTTCGGGCTCGGCCGGTCCAGCGAAGCCAGTGATGTCATGATGGGTGTGCGGCGCGAGCTCGCGCGCCGCCATGAAGAGAATGACTACTGACCGATCGGCCGCTTCGCCTTCCAACGACCGTAGAGTGTCAGCAGGCCACCGGCAGCCGTCCCCAGGGCAAGGCCAAGAGCAACGAACTGGTCGCTGTCGATCACATCGGACGTGACGCCGAGCGCACCGAGGAGAGGAAGAACGATCGATGCGATCGCTCCCCAGGTCACGCGGCTTCGGTACCAAGGCTCGTTATTGGTGGCACTGAGGATCTCCGGGACCACCGCGCGGGTGACCGCGTTGGCAATCGGCGTCACGGCGGACGGCTGCGCCGGCACGTCGGCCCGGGTAACGGCTCCGGCGACGCTCTCGGCGATCTTGCGGCTGAGCGCTTCTGCAGGACTGGACATGGTTTTTTCCTTCGAACATGCGGCGCTTACTGCGCGGCGCGGGCTTCCTTGAGGGCGAGGCTGACGGTGGCGTAGGCGGTGGCAGCCAGCACCAGCGCGTTCGCGGCAGTGACGTTCTCCGGACTCGCGCAGATGACCATGGCCCCCTCATAGGCGGCCTCTTCCTTGCGGATGGTCGACTGCTTGATGTTGCCCGACGCAGACGCAGCCAGGAACGCCGCGTGAGCGGTCTGGATCAGGTTGCATGTCTTTGGGAGGCTGGCCTTGATGGCCGTATCGATCGAGCCGGTCGTGGTGCATGCGGACAGCGCAATTGCCGCCGCTGCGAGGATCGCAGTGCGCTTCATGATGTCAGTCCTTTCGGGTGGAATGAAGCCTCAGGCTTCGTTGGTGGAAATCTTGCCGTTGAAGACGCTATGGGCGAGCGCGGTCAGGGGCTTCGCGTGAGTGGTCGGCCACCGATAGCCGAGCAGTCGGGTCTTGCTGATCTTCGTCAGGCTGACGGAGTTTGACTGGTTGCCGCCAAGCACGTGCAGATAGGATTTGTCCTGGCCGGCGACGAAACCGACATGACCCTGCCATCCGTCTTTCGAGCCGCGCCAGAAGACGCAGACGGCACCCACCTGCGGATCGTCGATCGGGCGGCCGAACTTGAGCCAGTTGCGAGACCCGAGGGGATTTGCGGGGAGTGGTTCTTTCGGAAGTGCGGCCGCAACGACCATGCCGACGAAGGCACCGCACCAGGCGATTTCGCTGGCGTCAAGGCGCAAGGCCTTGTCCAGCTTCTTGGCGTCCCTGACCTCATGAAGCCCCATATACCGGCTGGCCTCGACCATCCAAGGCGGCAGGATCTCACGGCCGATCTCGCGGAGGCCGAGGGCCGCGATGGTTTTCGGGCCGACGGTTCCGGGATACTGGATATCCAGATCCTGATCCTTCTGAAATGCGGCAATGGCCTGTGTCGTGAAGCGGCCGGGGATCCCGTCGGCGCCCGCCGGGCCAAGGTTGTAGCCAAGCGCGATCAAGCGCCGCTGCACTTGCTGCAGGGTCGTTTCCATGAGGCGTTGTC
>JAEYTV010000140.1 GCA_023433855.1 Pseudomonadota bacterium
CGCGGAACTGATGCTGCGGGGCATCAAGCTTCTGGGTGGCGAAAGCCACACGGACGTGACGCTTGTGTTGGGTCACGAGGTGCCACACACCAATTCGACTGAGATTATTCGCAATGTCGTGTTCGACCGTGCAAGCGGTGTCTTCCAGGGCATGATCCGGGTTGCTCCGGATGCCCAGAAGACCGATGCGAAGATGTCGTGCAATACACTGCTTTTGTCGGATGAAGGAGACTTCTCCGCAAAGCCGGAATTGGAGATCTTCGCTGACGACGTGATCTGCGGTCACGGCGCCACCGTTGCCGATATCGACAAAAACCATCTCTTCTACATGATGGCCCGCGGAATTCCCGAAAGGCAGGCTCGGGCCATACTCGTCAACGCGTTCGTCGCCGAGATCGTCGAAGAATTGGAGGACGAAAAACTGGTTGAGGCGCTGGAGAGCGTCATCTCGGAATGGCTTGAGAAGCACGCCTGATCTAAAGGGGCCTCAAATGGACCAGCGAACATCGGCTACGGCTTACGACGTCGAGGCTATCCGGCGGGATTTTCCGATCCTGTCCACAATGGTGCATGGAAGACCGCTGGTCTATCTGGACAATGGGGCCTCGGCACAGAAGCCCCAGGTCGTGATCGATGCGATCAGCCGCGCCTATTCGAGTGAATATGGCAACGTTCACCGCGGTTTGCACTACTTGTCCAACACCGCTACCGAGGCCTATGAGGCTTCGCGCGAGAAAGTACGGCGGTTCCTTAATGCCGCTTCGGTCGATGAAATCGTGTTCACCAAGAACTCTACCGAAGCGATCAACACGGTCGCCTACGGCTGGGGGATGCCGCAGATCGGCGAGGGGGACGAGATTGTCCTGACGATCATGGAGCATCACTCCAACATCGTTCCATGGCATTTCATCCGGGAGCGCCAAGGAGCAAAGCTGGTCTGGGTGCCGGTCGATGACGACGGTGCGTTCCATATCGAGGATTTCGAGAAGTCACTGACCAGCAGGACGAAGCTGGTTGCCATTACCCATATGTCGAATGCGCTCGGCACAATCGTGCCGGTCAAGGACGTGTGCCGGATTGCGCACGAGCGTGGCATTCCGGTCCTGATCGACGGTAGCCAGGGTGCGGTCCACATGCCAGTGGACGTGCGGGACATGGATTGTGACTGGTACGTGATGACCGGCCATAAGCTCTACGGCCCATCGGGCATCGGAGTCCTTTATGGCAAGGCCGATCGGCTGCGCCAGATGCGTCCTTTTCAGGGCGGAGGGGAAATGATCTTCGAGGTGACGGAAGACAACGTCACCTACAACGATCCGCCTCACCGGTTCGAAGCCGGGACACCGCCCATCGTGCAGGCGATCGGGCTGGGATATGCTCTGGACTACATGGAGAAGGTTGGACGCGCGGCCATCGCTCGCCATGAGGCGGATCTGTCTTGTTACGCGGCCGAGCGCCTTCGATCGATCAACTCGCTGCGCGTCATAGGCAATGCACCCGGGAAAGGAGGCATCTTCTCCTTCGAGCTTGCAGGTGTTCATGCCCACGACGTTTCGATGGTGATCGATCGCAGAGGTGTGGCCGTGCGTGCCGGAACGCACTGCGCGATGCCGCTCTTGAAACGCTTCGGTGTTACCTCCACATGCCGTGCGTCGTTTGGCATGTACAATACGCGTGCCGAGGTGGACGCGCTGGCTGATGCGCTGGACTATGCGCGCAATTTCTTTGCCTGAGGAACCGCTTACCATGGCTGTCGATGATACGATTCCAAAATGGGATGCCCGCGAAGGCATCATCCAATCCGCGATACCAGCCGATGAGCTGGCACGCTTGAGCGACGATATCATCGCGGCCCTGAAGTCCGTCTACGATCCGGAGATCCCCGCCGACATCTTCGAGCTCGGGCTGATCTACAAGATCGATATCGAAGACGACCGTATGGTGAAGATCGTCATGACGCTGACGGCTCCAGGTTGTCCGGTTGCCGGTGAGATGCCGGGCTGGGTCGAGAATGCGGTCGGCGCAGTGGAAGGCGTCTCGGGCGTCGAGGTCGAGATGACCTTCGATCCGCCATGGACGCCGGAACGCATGTCGGAGGAAGCGCAGGTGGCCGTGGGCTGGTATTGATCGGCCTGCTAACCAACACTAGATTAAATCATGAAGCACCGGACCTTGAACCCGGTTGTGGAAGGAGATTGGATTTATGGGCTTTGCCATCATGACGATAAGCGACGCTGCCGCCGAGCGCGTCAAACAGATCGTCGCCTCGTCCGGACCTGAAGCGAAAGGTGTTCGCGTCGGCATCAAGAAGGGCGGCTGTGCTGGCATGGAGTACACGATCGATCTTGTTACCGAGCCCAATGCCAAGGACGATCTCATCGAGCACGCCGGCGCGAGTGTCTGGGTAGACCCTTCCGCCGTGCTCTATCTGCTTGGCACCGAGATGGATTTCGAGGTCACCAAGATGCGTTCCGGCTTCACCTTCATCAACCCGAACCAGACATCCGCTTGCGGTTGCGGCGAGTCGGTGGAATTGAAGCCGGTAGATCTGGCCGCGCTTGCAAAACAGCGGGAAGCCGAAGCGCACGTCTGAATCCCCCCATGCATGGGCCACAACGACTGGACCGGTGCCGGTTCTATTCGTGTCGCAGGGCTTCGATCGGATTGAGTTGGGCTGCCCTTCGCGCGGGAAAATAGCCGAACACCATGCCGATCGCCGCCGAAAAGGCGAAGGCCAGGATGATGATCGTCGGGCTTGCCACGAAAGGTACACCGAGGAAGCCTACCACCGCGTAGGCAAGCCCAAGCCCGATGATGATGCCGGTTATGCCGCCGAAGATCGACAGCATCACGGCCTCCACGAGGAACTGTGTCAGCACCTGCCGCTCCAGGGCTCCGATGGCGAGCCGGATACCGATTTCGCGGGTGCGTTCGGTGACCGAAACCAGCATGATGTTCATGATGCCGATACCGCCGACAAGCAGGCTGACTGCCGCGACCGCGCCGAGAAGGCCGGTGAGCAGTACCGTCGTACCCGTCATGGCTTCTGCAATCTGCGACATGTCGTTGACGGAAAAGTCGTCGTCCCGGCCGATCGCGATGCGGCGGCGCTCGCGCAGCAGGTTTTCCACGTCGGACTGTACCTTGGAGGTAGACACACCGTCCTGAGCCGAGAGGATGATGGAACTGATCGTCTGGGTGCCGCCGATTCGCCGCTGGTGCAGCTTGAGCGGCATGATCACCGTATCGTCCTGGTCGTCGCCCATGCCGGACTGGCCCTTGACGGCAAGCACACCTACGACCGGGCAAGCGACATTGCTGACGCGAATGTTCTGGCCAACTGGATCGACCGCGCCGAACAGTTCCCTTCGCACCGTCTCGCCTATGATGCAGGCTGTCTGGCTGCCACGCTCTTCGTTAACCAGGAAGTTGCGACCGAGCGCCAGATCCCACTCCTGGGCAACGAGGTAGTCGTTGGTGGTGCCGATGACACTGGAGGAATGATTGGCGCCGCCGGCAATCACCGTGGCCGCGCCCCGGTTGAGAGGTGCCACCGCCCGCAAACCGGAAACCTGCTCCTGAATCGCCCGGATGTCGCTGTCGGTAAAACGTTTCGCTTCGGTGCTCGCCCGCCCCGGTCCCCATTGGCCTGGACGCACGAAAAGTGTGTTTGTGCCCAGCCGGGATAGCTCCGACTGTACCCGTGCGGTCGTGCCGTTTCCGATCGTTACCATGGCGATAACTGCCGCAACGCCGATGACGACGCCGAGAACGGTCAGGAAGGAGCGCAGGAGATTGCGGATGATCGCCCGCCACGCCAGTTTCGCCGTTTCAAGAAACATGGTCCGGCTCCCTGACCTGGAGCTGGTCTGACGCCAGGTGGCCGTCGACGAAACGCAGCAGGCGCCTGCCGTAGGCGGCGATGTCCTCCTCATGGGTGACCATGATGACGGTAATGCCGTTGTCGCGGTTGAGCCCTGCAATCAGTTCCATGATCTCGATACTGGTTTTCGTATCGAGATTGCCGGTCGGTTCATCGGCGAGCAGCACGGCCGGATCGGTGGCGATGGCACGGGCGATCGCGACACGCTGCTGCTGTCCGCCGGAAAGTTCCTGTGTCGTATGACCTTCGCGCCCCTTCAATCCGACCTGTTCAAGCGCCATGAGCGCCCGTCGACGCCGCTCCTTTTGGTCCATGCCACGATAGACGAGGGGAAGTTCGACATTCTCGACAGCCGATGTGCGGGCAAGCAGGTTGAAGCCCTGGAAGATGAAACCCAGCATGTGACGGCGAAGCAGCGTCAGTTGCGTGCGGTCAAACCTGCTCGTCGGTATGCCCTGGAACAAGTATTCGCCGGAAGTCGGCACGTCGAGCCCGCCTATGATGTTCATCGCTGTCGACTTGCCGGAGCCGGACGGCCCCATGATCGACACGAATTCACCGGCAGATATGGAGAGATCGACGCGGTCGAGCGCGCGGATCGTCGCTTCGCCGCGCCCGTAATATTTGGAGACCTGTCTGAAGGCTATGAGCGGAGGAAGCGTCATGGCGTCTCCTCAGTTGGTCCGCGCAACGGCATCCGTCACCAGAAGGTCGCCTTCCTTGACGTCGCCGGACTTGAGTACGGTAAACTGGCCGTCGGTTGGGCCCGTTTCGACGGGCACCCGCTGGGGCACGCCGTTGCGTAGCACGTAGACCGCGCGGCCTGAGCTGGTGGCTTCCTCGCTGCGGCGACTGCCAGGATGTCGCGGGGGAGAGAACAGCCGGGTGAGGAAATTGCCACGCGCACGCGCGGTGGCGGGCGGCGCATAGCGCAAGGCTGCATTCGGCACCAACAGGGCATCGGAAACCGACTCGACCGTGATGTCGGCCGTTGCCGTCATTCCGGGGCGCAGCAGAAGGTCGGTATTATCGACCGTCAGAATAGCCTTGTAGGTGACCACATTCGAAATCGTTTCCGGTGCAAAGCGGACGGTCTGGATCGTGGCAGGAAACTGCCGGTCGGGATAGGCATCGACCGAAAACGTTGCCTTCTGCCCCTGCTTGACCTCCCCGACATCCGCTTCATCGACCGCAACCTGAAGTTCCATCCGCTTCAGGTCGCCGGCAATGGTAAAGAGCACCGGCGCATTGAGCGAAGACGCCACCGTCTGGCCGGGATCGACGTCGCGGGTGAGCACGATGCCGTTGATGGGGGAAACGATCTGGAGCTTGGAGAGATTTACCTCCGCAAGCCGCAGGTTTGCCTCGGCAGACAGAACGGCGGCCTCGTTGACGGATGTGGTGGCCAGAGCTGCGTCATAGGCGTATTTGGCTGCATCGAGCTCCTGCTGGCTGGAGATGCGGTTGTTCACCAGGCCCTTCAGCCGGTCGAGCGTGTTCTTTGCGGACGCCGCTTCCGCTTCTGCCTTCAGCACGTTGGCGCGCGCGGACGCAAGCTGGGCGCGCGCGCTTTGAACGTCGGCCTCCTGCTTGTTCGTGTCGAGTTCCGCGAGCACTTCACCCTGCTTGACCGGGCTGTTATAGGTCACGTTGACCTTGCGCACGGTACCGGAAAGTTCGCTGGAAATATCGACCTGGTCGGTCGGCTGGACCGAACCCGTAGCAGTGACCACCACCGAAAGGTCACCTCGCTGGGCTGGGGTCGTCGTATAATCGTAACGGGGGGTATTACTGCCGAGGTAGAAGTACCCTCCTGCTGCGGCGGCGATCAGAACGAGGAAAAACAGCGGCCAGAACACACGCCGTTTCCGACGACGTCCGCCCGAGGTCGCTAGGATGGCGGCGAGATCGGGCTCCGCATTCCTGGCTGCCGGTTCGGGTGTGTTCTGCATGTTCAACGTTGCGTCCTCGGTTGGAAGATGGGTGCCGGGCGCCACGGCGTGTTCCCGCCGTCATGCGGCGCGAGTCCGCCGGAACGATGTTCCCAGGCGGCTTTGAGCGGAGTGTTCAATGACATGAAACGCCGTGCGCGCCTACTTAAATATCTGTAAGGTAGCGTCATGACCCGGCGTAGCAGCTTGCGGGTTTGAGGAAAGGAAACTTGCTCAAGCGGCTGCATCGTTATTGGACCTCATGCGTTGTGGGGAGGCAGAACAAGGAGATTTCCCATGGTCGATGCTGCAGAAATCAAGAAACATGCCGAAGTGATCGGTGCTGATGGTGTGCATGTCGGGACGGTGGATGGTGTCGAAGGAAGCCGCATAAAACTCACGAAGAAGGATAGCGGCGAGGGGAGCCATCGCGACCATCACCACTTTATCCCTCTCGAGCTGGTCGCCGAGATTGAAGGCGATCGTGTCCGATTGTCGGCCGACGCCGACGTGGCCGTCACCTTCGAAGAGGAGGAAGACGGCAAGCCGGTGCATTGAACCCTACCGCATCAGACAACCGGCGCCTCCTTCGAGGCGCCGGCTATTATCCAGTGCTACTGCGTGGAACTTGGAACACCGAAGCGTTCCGGCAGGAAGGCAGTTTCCGACGAAGGACCGCTGAGGCGATCCGATTTGGCTGTCACGGCTTGATTGATCGGGTGCATCAAAAGGGCGGCGATGAAGCCGCCGGCAATGACCGATCCCAAGGCTATCAGGATATTTCTGGCACTCATGGCTTATGCTCCCGTATAGCCGCCAAACCAACGGGTCTGAGGAAGGTTCCGGCGGGACCGGAGCCTCCTTCATCAAGGTCGCGTGAATGGATCAGGCTTGTTCCCGGGCAGTCTTGAGCGCGGTTGCCCACCACGCAAGGTCGTCGAGCATGGCCTTGACGTTCGGCTCCAGGTGGGTGAGTTCCTTCAGTTCCTTGCCTTGCTGCCAGGCCGCGAAGAAATCCGCGCCCTGGATATGCACGCCGGTACGGGTCGGGACCATCTGCAGCTCCACCGCAATATTGCGCAGATGTTCGACAGCGCGGGCCCCGCCCACGCTTCCATAACCGACGGCGGCCGCCGGCTTGCGGTTCCACTCCGGATAGGCGAAATCCAGGGCGTTCTTGAGCGCCGCAGTGATGGAGCGGTTGTATTCGGCGACGATGAAGATGTAGCCGTCGAATTCGGCGACCTTCTGCTGCCACCGGCGGCCGACCTCGTTCTCGGTCGGAACCCATGCATTGGAGGCCTTCTCGTTGAAGAAGGGCAGGGGGAAGTCACGCAGATCGACGATTTCGAAGTCCATGTCATCCCGGGCCGAGGCGGCCTCGTAGATCCATCTGGCGGGCTTCTCCCCGAAGCGGACGTCGCGTGTACTGCTGATGATGATGCCTATCTTGGGGTTTGTCATCAAACCACTCCTGGTTTCGGGTCAGACATGAACACTGCAATATGGCCGCAGCCGGTGCGAGGTCAACGGCGACGCCATTCGCGGTGCTGCCTGTTGATTTCTCATTCGCCGCTAGTTGGCCGAAAGCTGGGTCGGGGAAGCCATCAACTCCGCTCCACCGAGCGATTGGTCGGCATATTTGAACGCAAGAATGCTCAGTACAGACA
>JAEYTV010000164.1 GCA_023433855.1 Pseudomonadota bacterium
GCCTTTGCCTCTGCCTGTGCCGCCTATGGGACAGGAAATGCCTGGCTGGGTCTTGCGGCGGGGATCGTTGTCTCCATTGGCTTCTCCCTCCTTCACGGCTTCGCTTCGATTACCAATCGCGGCAACCAGATCGTTTCAGGCGTGGCGCTGAACTTCATCGCTGCCGGTCTTACCGTCGTGCTCGGTCAGGCATGGTTCGGTCAGGGGGGACGAACGGGACAGGTTCCACCGGACGGACGGTTCAACGCGATCACGCTGCCGGGGGCAGAGGCGATGCGCGAGCTACCGGTCGTCGGCCCTCTTTATGCGAATGTCATTTCGGGCAACAACATACTCGCCTACACCGCCTTTCTCCTGGTGCCGATTTCCTGGTGGGTCCTCTACCGGACGCGCTTCGGGCTGCGTCTGCGCGCCGTCGGCGAAAACCCGGGTGCTGTGGATACGGCCGGCATCTCGGTGAGTTGGCTGCGCTACCGGGCTCTCATAGTAACCGGTTTTCTGGCGGGTTTTGCCGGAACCTATCTCGCCATTGCCCAGTCTGCCGCCTTCATCAACAACATGTCGGCCGGCAAGGGGTATATCGCCCTGGCGGCATTGATCTTCGCCAAGTGGAGGCCGGTGCCGGTGATGTTCGCCTGCCTGCTGTTCGGCTTTCTGGATGCTTTCGCCAACTTCATGCAGGGCAAGACCATGCCCCTGATCGGCGAGGTACCGGTGCAGATCTTCCAGGCTCTGCCATATGTTCTCACCTGTGTGCTGCTGGCCGGTTTCATCGGTGTCGCCCGGCCGCCCAAGGCTGGCGGCGTGGCCTATACGAAGGAGCGTTAGAATGTCCCGGGAACTCTTCGAGGCGGCGCGCGACGCCATGAAAAGATCTTATGCACCCTATTCGAAATTTCCCGTGGGTGCCGCGATCAGGGCCGATGACGGCAAGGTCTATCTGGGCGCCAACGTCGAAAACCTCTCGTTTCCCCAGGGGTGGTGCGCCGAACCGACAGCTATCGGCGCCATGATCATGGGTGGCGGCAAGAAGATCACTGAGCTTGCGGTGATCGCCGAGAAACTGCCGCTGTGCACGCCCTGCGGCGGCTGTCGCCAGAAGATTTCCGAATTCGCGTCGGCAGACACGCGGATCTACCTCTGTGACGACGCAGGGGTCCGGAAGACGGTGACAATGGCCGAACTGCTGCCATACGCTTTCGAAACAGACGTAATCGGATGAAGGAAGCGCCATGAGAGACGTCATTGACCTCCTTGTGGACCGGCTGAACGGACTGGTGCCGCGACATGCGATCGTGCTCGGCTCGGGGCTCGGCTCCCTGGTCGACGAAGTGTCGGATCAGGTCCGCATAGCCTATGGTGAACTGAAGGGTTTCCCGTCCGGCGGCGTAACCGGACACGCCGGCGAGTTGGTAGCCGGTTACCTGGATGCTGAGCCGGTCATCATGTTGTCCGGCCGCGCTCATTATTACGAGCGCGGCGATGCCAAGGCCATGCGTCTGCCCATAGAGGTGATGAAGGGGCTCGGCGTCCACTCGGTCATCCTTACAAACTCTGCCGGGTCGCTCCGTGAGGACATGCCGCCTGGATCGGTCATGCAGATCGTCGATCACATCAATTACTCGGGAATGAACCCGCTGATTGGCGAGGAAGGTGATCGCCGCTTCGTCGGCCTGACCAACGCCTACGACCAGGATCTCTCGGTGCAGATGCGTAATGCAGCGATCCGCTGTGGCGTCCCGTTGCTGAGCGGGGTCTACATGTGGTTTTCCGGGCCGAGCTTCGAGACCCCGGCCGAAATTCGCATGGCGCGGGTCCTGGGTGCCGATGCCGTCGGCATGTCGACCGTCCCGGAGGTGATCCTTGCACGCTATTTCGGGTTGAATGTCGCTGCCGCCTCGGTGATCACCAACTATGCTGCCGGCATGACCGGCGCGGAACTCAGCCACGAGGAAACCAAGGACATGGCACCGGTCGGTGGGGGGCGTCTTGCCGCCATACTCCGGGAAATGTTCGCAAAACCCGCTTAGGTTTTCAATGGGATAGATCCGGCTCGGTCTTTGACCGGCTTGAAGCGGGTTGCATCTAATCGTTTCAACTATAAATATAGCCGCCAATCAGCCGGGGAGACACATGATATGGAACTCCTGAGCCCACGCGAGGTGGCAGCCTTGGCGCTTTCACTTCTTGATCTGACAAACCTGCGCGACGACTGCGATACAGCGGCGATCGAGAATCTCTGCCTACGCGCGCAGACACCCTATGGGTCGGCTGCTGCCATCTGCATCTGGCCGCGCTTTGTTGCGCACGCGCGTGCCATTCTCGGAGCCAGGCATCCGGTGCGGATCGCAACGGTCGTGAACTTCCCGTCCGGCGAGTCGGACGTCCAGGCGGTCGTTGACGAGACGCTCCAGGCGATGGAGGATGGCGCCGACGAGATCGACATGGTCATCCCCTACCGCAAGATGCTCGCCGGCGACGATGAGGCCGTGACGGAGATGATCGCCGCCGTTCGCCCCGCCTGTACCGATGCCTGCCTTAAGGTCATTCTGGAAACGGGAGAGTTGCGGAACAGCGGGCTCGTGCAACGTGCCTCGCAACTGGCGATCGCGGCAGGTGCCGATTTCATCAAGACGTCCACAGGCAAGGTTTCAACCAACGCGACTCTCGAAT
>JAEYTV010000189.1 GCA_023433855.1 Pseudomonadota bacterium
CCTCGCCCGCCTTCAGGATCCGCACGTCATCACCGACCGTAATTTCCAGTTCGCCTTCGACGACATAACCGCCTTCCGAAGACGTATGTTGCAGGAATGTCTCCCCGGTGTCAGCGCTGGGTTCGTAGACTTCATGCAGGATTTGCAGGTTGTGTGACCGGGCGTCGCCCACCTGACGAAGGACAAGAGTGCCGTCTGACCCACCAGGCAGCTGCGCGGATATCCGAGAGGTAAGGTCGAGGAGCTCATCTGCTGAAAAGAAAGGGCCTTTGGGCGGGCTGCGTTCCGGTTCGAAGAAATCTCCCATGCCGACACCAAGGCCGCTCAGAATTTTTCGCAACGTAGAAACAGACGGGCTGATCTTGTTCGTCTCGACGTTTGAGATCTGTGCATGTGGAACGCCAGCCTTTTCTGCAAGCTGCCGCTGTGAAAGACCCGCGGCCATCCGCATCGCGTGAAGCCTGGCGCCGATGCCGAACCGTTCGTCCACCCTGTTCCGTCCATTCCTCTGTCGACTCTGCCTAACCCTATGCACCTGTTTTCATACTGGTGCAAATGGATGATATTTTGAGCAGTGTTGGGGTGCTCATTACCCGAGAAAGGTTGACGATGTCGGTCGGGTCATTCCGGTGGCCGGACACCTGTCTAGCCCTCAGCTGCTGCGGCAAACTCATTGCGCATCCGGCGATGTTGTTGATCCCGGTGGCAGCGGGCATGCCACACCAGCGCGATTGCCACCCCCGCGCAATTGCGGCCCGCTGATCAATGAGCCGCTCTTCCAGAATTCGTGTTCGATTGGTTGACCAACTGCGCTCGGGCACGCAGATCACGGGTACGCTTCTCCGCTACCATCTGACCAGTTCGATTCGATGGGAGGCCGTGCGGCAGGGTATACCGGCCGGCCGACCAACGGTTGTTTAGCTTTTGTCGGTCCGCTGCGCGAATGAATGCCGGAACCAGGCGAAACCAATTCAAACTGCTGTAGCTTGGGATAGTCGGCGGGCTGGCATACTAAGCGCCATCAATCAAAATGCACATCAGCGGCGTTGGTCGTCAACGTTCTTTACACGGCCATGGCCAAGGAGAACCACAATGGTTATCGCGCAATATGATCCTGGCGCTGTCGCCCACCCAAGACCGCATCTGCGCGTGTTGGGTCGGTCGCCAGCCGAAAGTTCACGAGCGTCTGATCGCCCCACGCCCATAGATGGGCGTGGGGCTTCTCACTTAACGGGAGTTCGTAAGCCACAAGTCTTGCCAGTCCTGCAACTTGGCAAAATCATCCTGCGTCGTTTCAGAGTGATTTACGTAGAGGCGATCAAGATAACTGGCAATTCCCGATGCTTCGCCATCCGGCATTTTCGCGTCGACGTTTGTCGAGATCTTGCCGTCGCCAAGCTGCGGTGCCATGCCTTCCTCGGTCATCATGAATCGGGCAAAAAGCTTGGCGGTGTTTGGGCTCTTCGTACCTGACGCAATCACGGCCACGCGCGGGGTAAGTTGCCCGATCCACGGCTTCATCTCCTTGCAGATACCCATGCCGTAGCCGTCCTTCTTGGCGTCGCGGAAAATGGCGGCGCTGAGGAAGCCGATGGGGGGCTTTTCCTCCTTGGCACCGACGATGGGACCGACGTCACTGTCGCTCTTGGTGACCTTTGGCTTGTTCTGAGCCAGGCGCTTGACCCATTCCGCCGTTGCGCTCGCTTCATCGGTCTTCAGTTCCTCGCCGAACTGCTCCTGATAGGCCGCGCGCATGGCGGCATCCTCGTGGGTGGCGAGTTGGTTGAACCAGAACATTGTCTCATTGCGAAGCAGCGGATCGGGAATGGCGACACGGCCCTTCCATTCCTCCGTCGTGAGTGCCCAGAGATTATCGAGCGGGCAGGTGTCGCCATTGACGTCGGTATTGTATGCAAAGACCCACGGATTGTTGCTGGTGATCGCCGGGCTCTGGTATTCGGCGGGGATCTTGTCCTTCAGGTCAGGAGCAAGCCAAGACACGCCGAAGCCCTGCGGGAGGATCTGGCTGGCGACTGAGGGCAGGTTGCTCATATTGAAAACGTCGGTCCGCACGTTGCCGGCGGTCGCCTCGCGCGCGATGACCTGTTCCTGGTCCTGGCCGCTCATCTTAACCCCGGTCGCCTGTAGGCCGTACTTCTTGGAGAAATTCTCCGCCATCGTGACGATCTTGCCCGTAGCATCGATGACGGTAATCGGACCTTCCTTCTTGGCCGCTTCGATAAGTGCCTCCAGCGAATATTCGCTGTCGGGGATGCCGATTTCCTTGGCATCTTGAGCCATGGCACTGGCTACCCCCATCGCCAGAATAGAAACCCCGGTGATAAGGCCGATCGTTGTCTTAGGCATGATTTCCTCCTTTGCCTTGATCGCGCACGCTCAGCTACTGAGCGACACGGTTCTTCTCCCGGTCGAATAGGTGCAGATGCTGCCTTTCAACCCAGAAATGAATTCTCTCGCCCACGCGTTTTGACGGGCTGTCGGTGGTGATCGCGAAGAACTGGACACCCTCAATGTCGAGCTCGACGATCCAGCTACCGCCGGTCGGGACGACGTCGACGATCGTTCCCTGACCAGCAGCACAGCGCTTT